>CALWRE010000147.1 GCA_944383835.1 uncultured Lachnospiraceae bacterium
TCGTGGGGGCAGTGCTCATAAATATGCAGCCGGACCTCGGTAACGTTCACCACATCCAGCTCGATGGGCCCAGAATAGCGGGCCCCCTCCGTCGCCAGATCCACCACCTTCTGCCTGGCTCCCTCGCTGGTATAGGGCGGGGCATGGAAATAGACCGCGTCGATCTTGGCCCCTCTCTTTGCGATCATATAGCCGGCCACCGGGCTGTCGATGCCGCCGGATAAAAGGAGCATGGCCTTTCCCGCCGTTCCCACCGGCATGCCGCCGGCGCCCGGTATGGTCTGGGAGTAGACATAGATCCGCTCCCGAATCTCCACATTCAGATATACGTCCGGATGATGCACGTCCACCCGGATATCGGGGAAAGCGGCCAGAATCGCCTCCCCCAGATCGGCATTGATCTGATTGGAATTTTTCGGATAATTCTTCCTGGCTCTCCGGGCCGTCACCTTAAAGGTAAAATGCTTGTCGGGATAGGCCTCGTCCAGATAGGCGATCACATCCTGCGCCAGCTTTTCAAAGCCTTCGTCGTCCAGGATCACCACCGGACAGATGCCTACAATGCCGAAAACCCGGCCCAGGGCCTCCACCGCCCCGTCGTAGTCGTAATCTCCCTCGGCATGGGCGTAGATCCGCCCCTGCTCCTTCATCACATGGAAATGCCCCTCCACCGGCTTCAAGGCCCGGCGAATCTGCCTCACCAGCGCATCCTCGAAGAGGTAACGGTTCTTCCCCTTGGTGGCGATCTCCGCATATTTAATCAAAAACGAATGATACATTGTTCTTCCCATCTCTCTTACATCCTCTATAGCTAAATTGTATCCTCTGTATTGTGCCGTATATGCCGCATTGCATTTTCCGTACTGCGTCCTCTACCTTCTCCGGAATCTCCGCAGCGCCGGCACGATCTCCTGGAGAACCCGGAGGCATTCCTCCGCCTCCTCTAAGGCGTTCAAGTCGCTGAAGCTGAAGCGGACCGTGCTGTCCAGCCATTTTTTATCGCAGCCGATGGCCTTCAGCGTATCGCTGACGGACGGATGGTTGGAGGCACAAGCCGAGCCGGAGGACACATAGATCCCCCTCTCCTCCAGGGCGTGCAGCAGGACCTCGCTTCTGACCCCGGCAAACCCGGCGCTGAGCACATGGGGAGCCCCTTCTCTGCCGCGGGGCCCATGGATGCAGGTGTCGCCCAGGGTCAGGATGCCCTCGGCCAGATATTCCTTAATCTCATAGAGCCGGTTTCTCTTTTCTTCCATATCTTCATAACAGAACCGGGCCGCCTCGGCCATTCCCGCGATGCCGGGCACGTTCTCGGTCCCGGAGCGCAGATCCTTTTGCTGGCCGCCGCCGTAGAGCAGGGGCAGCACCCGAACCTTGTCCCGGATATAGAGGAATCCCACTCCCTTGGGACCGTGGAATTTATGGGCGCTGGCGCTCATCAGATCTATTCCCTCCGCCGCCGGCCGGATCGGATACTTGCCAAAGGCCTGGACGGCGTCGCAGTGGAACAAAATCTTCGGATTGTAGGCCTTTACCAGGCGGGAAAGCTCCGCTATGGGCTGGACGGAGCCGATCTCGTTATTAACGTACATGATGGACACCAGAATCGTCTCTTCATCCAGGGCCGCCTGCAGATCCGCGCCGCGGACCACACCCTTTTCATCCACCGGCAGGTAGGTCACGCGAAAACCCTGGTTCTCCAGATACTTCATCGTACTGAGGATGGCCGGATGCTCGATGGCCGTCGTGATCAGATGATTGCCTTCGCGCCTGTGCGCCATGGCCCCGCCGATCAGGGCCGTATTGTCCGACTCCGTGCCGCCGGAGGTGACCAGCAGCTCCCCCCTCTGCACCTTTAACAGGGAGGCAATGCTCTCCAGAGACTCCCGCACCGCCATCTCCGCCTCATATCCCTTGTGATGAAGGGAGGAAGGATTTCCATATTGTTCCGTCATAGCCCGCACCACCGCGTCGCTGACCCAAGGAATCACCTGGGTGGTGGCGGCGTTGTCAAAATAAATTTCCATTTCGCCCACCTGTATCTGTGTCTTGCCGTCAATCTGTTTCGCGGCTATTATACCCGCGCGGGGCGGCAATGTCAACAGGATGGAGAGTCCGGCAGCGTCTCCTCATTTTATCGATTGGATTCCGGCTCTCTTTCAACAATCACACGGCACTGCTTGCGCCAGCAGGCAATGCCATACCGCCAGATCACCTGGCAGCCGTCTTCTCGCAACTGCGCACTGTAATCCAGCCTTCGGATCTGATCGAGCGCCTGCTCGCATGCCGCGTCATACCGGCCGTTTTCCGCGTATTTTACTTCAATTATTATGCCGATGTCTTCCTCCTCGACTCGGATTATGATATCGCAGTAACCATCGCCTGTCTCCTGATTGGATTTCACATACCAGCCGCTCTTAAAGCCCAAAATTCCCAATAAACTCCCATGGTAGAAATTTTCCTTCGCGGCTTTTCGCACGGAAGTATCCCGTATGCTGATCGTCCGGCTCAGGTAGGCGGAGAACAGTCTTTCTACTTCTGCCCCGTCTCCGCTTTCCAGCGCCGCACAGAACTGTCCTAAAGTTTTCCCGTCTTCCTCCACATTCTTCTTAAACATCGCCATAATCTGGTCGATAAAAATTCTGCGGATTTCCCGATTAGGGATGGCCAGCTGATACCGTCTGCCCTCCGGCTTTCCGCGCTGGGTCAGATATCCCGTGGTAAATAAAACGCTCCAAACATTGTCCAGGGAATCGTACAGGCGATTGTAGGTCAGATCCTCATGTATCTCCTTTGTCACCGTCTCCCCCGCAATAAGCGTCTCGATCTCACTCTTTGCCAGTCCGTTTCCCATTCGTTCCAGGAAATGCCTGACCACGTCATTGCTGCTGGTATTGGACCAGTAATCTTTTGGCAGCGCGCCAGGATCATCCGTCAGTTCATCGCAGTAGCTGATCACGTCCCAGGGGCAGTACACATCAACATTCCCAAAACGGTATCCGTCGTACCACTCCTTCACTTCTCCATACTTATCCTCCCGGCCATAGTAGGACAGCATTTCCCTTACCTATCTGTCCGTAAAGCCGAAATATTCGTCAAAACGAACTGTCGTGATGGATAGGATCTTAGGATTATTGAGCCCGGTAAAAATATTCTCCTTTGCCACACGCAGGCAGCCGGTCATCACCGCAAAATAAAGGCTCTCGTTGATCTTCAGCGCCTGCTCAAACATATTGCGCAGCAGAAATACCATCGGCTCATAATATCCGTTTTCACTGGCTTTGGACAGAGGAACGTCGTATTCGTCAATTAGGATGATCACCTTCTTTTCATAGTGCTTCCGGAGCAGCATCGACAGCATTTTCAGGCTGCCCATCAAGACGGCATCGGATATGGCGTAAGCGCTCTGACCGGTGGAATCCGCTGCGATCAGTTGCCGGTAGAGGCTTTTTTCCTCTGATGAAGATAACCGGGAATTTGCCCATGTATGCACTGCACAGCTCCGTCTCTTCCGAAATTGCCAATCCGTCAAACAACGTGCTGTCGGCGCCGATCTCAAAAAAGGCCTTCAGCATGCTCATATTCAGAGACTTTCCAAACCGCCTTGGCCGGGTAAACAGATTTACTTCCCCCCATTTATGGAGTAAATCGCGGATCATCGCCGTCTTATCAACGTAGTAAAAGCCTTCCCTGCGGATTTTTTCAAAGCTTTCAATTCCTACCGGGAGCTTTTTGTTGCCTGCAGCTTTCATCTGGCATCTCCTTTCCCCTGCAAGAATCTCTTCCTATTTTAGCACAGACCGCTGGCTTTCACCAACGGCAAACAAAGCCGCCAGCCTCTCTTTCAGCAAAGTATTCCGCCGGCTCACCGTCACGTTGCGCACCGCGTAGGAGAGAGCCTTCTTCGTCCCCACCATGACCAGAAGCTTTTTCGCGCGGGTAATCCCCGTATAGATTAGGTTGCGCTGCAGCATGACATAATGGCTCATCAGCACCGGCATCACCACCACCGGGTACTCGGAGCCCTGGGCCTTGTGAATGGTGGTGGCATAGGCGTGGACCAGCTCGTCCAGCTCCGAAATATCGTACTCCACCGGCCGGTCGTCGAAGCGAACCGTAAGGCTTCGGTTTTCCTCGTCGACCGTCTCCACCGTACCGATATCCCCGTTGAAAACCTCCTTATCGTAATTATTCTTAATCTGCATCACCTTATCCCGCGCCCGGAAACAATAGCCGCCGCGGCGCAGCCCCTCCTCGCCGGGATTGAGAGCGTGCTGGAGCAGCTGGTTGAGATTCGCCGCTCCGGTCACGCCCCTCTGCATCGGCGTCAGCACCTGGATGCTAAAAGGGGAGCAGTTATAGTAACTTGGCAGCTTGCGCCGCACCAGCTCCACGATCTCCGCCGCCGTCTCCTCCGGGGTCTCACGGGTGACAAAGAAGAAGTCGCTGTCCCGCCCGCCGTTCAGTTCCGGGAACTGGCCCTCGTTGATCCGATGGGCGTTCATGATAATCCGGCTGGTCTGGGCCTGGCGGAAAATCCGGGTCAGGCGCACCACAGGGAAACAGCCGCAGTCGATCAGATCCCGGAGCACATTGCCCGCCCCTACCGACGGCAGCTGATCCACATCGCCCACCAGAATCAGACGCATGGAGGCAGGCACTGCCTTTAAAAGGGCGTTCATCAGGACGATATCGATCATCGAGCACTCGTCCACGATCAGCACATCTCCCTGCAGAGGATGGTTCTCGTTTCGCTGATAGCCCTCCGGCGGCTTGAACTCCAGCAGACGGTGGATCGTGGCGGCGGGAAGGCCGGTGGTCTCTGTCATCCTCTTGGCCGCACGGCCGGTGGGAGCCGCCAGCAAAATTTCCAGCCCGTAAGCCTGAAACGCCGCGATGATCCCCTTGGTGGTCGTGGTCTTTCCTGTGCCGGGGCCTCCGGTCAGGATCATCACCTTAGCCGCCGCAGCCTCCCGGATGGCAGCCGCCTGAATCTCGTCGTACTGCATTCCCAGCCGCTTTTCGATGCCGGATACGTCCACCGAAAGCTGCGGGTTTCCGGAGGCAAGCCTGGCCTGGGTAAGCTTTTCCCAGAGCCGGTCTGCCGCCGGGGACGTCCCCAGCCGTTTTAGTTTCCCCGCCGCCCCGGTCTCCGCATAGTAAAAGGGCGGCAGATAGATGGCCTCCTCCGCTTTTTCTCCGTCTCCGCTCCTTATGGTTTTTTCTTCGATCAGATCCTCATCCGCCAGCATCTGTGCCAGCGCCTGCTCCACCGCCGCCCGATCCGCCTCCAAAAGCTCGCAGGCCTTATCGGTCAGCTGCTCCCTGCCGGCATAGACATGGCCCTCGTCGGCCAGCTGGCTCAGGGTGTACTGCAGGCCGCTTCGCAGCCGCACGTAAGAAGTCTTTTCAAAACCCAGCTTGGCAGCGATCCCATCGGCGGTCTTAAAACCGATGCCCCAGATATCGTCGGCCAGGCAGTAGGGATTCTCCTTCATCTTATCGATGCTCTCGCTGCCGTACTGCCTGTATATCTTGGCCGCAAAAGTCGTGCTGACGCCATGCTCCTGCAGAAAGACCATGATGTTTTTCACTTCCTTCTGCTTCTGCCAGCTGTCGGCGATCATCCGGACCCGTTTTTTCCCAATGCCTGGAATTTCCAGAAGCCGCTCCACATCGTCCTCGATAACGTCGAAGGTCTCCGTCCCGAACCGGTTCACAATTCTCTGCGCAAACTTGGGGCCGATGCCGCGGATCAGGCCGCTGCCCAGATATTTCTCCATGCCGTAGACCGTGGCCGGCAGCGTCTCCTCCCACTTCTCAGCGGAAAACTGGCGGCCGTACCTGGCGTCCACCTTCCAGCTGCCGTCGATCATCAAAACCGAGCCCACGCTCACATCCAGGAGGCTGCCCACCACCGTCACCAGATCGTCGTAGCCCTTGACCTTGACCCGCAGCACACTGTAGCCATTCTCCGGATTCTGATAGGTAATCCGCTCTACCACACAGCGGATCCGGCTCATCGGCGCCGCCTCCTTTCCCTCCGCCGGCATTATTGGCATTATTGATATTATTAGTATCGCTTTCTTAAAGTTTATCACAACCAGGGGATTATGCAACGTTTTTGCGCGGCCCGCGGATATGGATATGTATATGTTATTGCGCGACCCGCGGACATGAATACGTTTTTCCGCGGATATGGATTTACGAAAAGATGTGACAGAGGGCGGCGGCTGCGCTATACTATGAGGAAGAAAACAGAAAATAAAAGATATGCCGAAAGGAAACCAACCTATGTCTAAAAACTATTCCTATTTTTCCCACCGGGAATGCGAATATTTTCCCTGCCATCCGGGGGCAGACCCAGATGATTTCAACTGTCTGTTTTGCTACTGCCCCCTCTATGTATTGGGCGCAGGCTGCGGCGGCAGCTTCACCTACCTGGAAAACGGCTGCAAGGACTGCAGCTCCTGCCTTTATCCGCACCGGCGGGAAAATTATGAGGCCATCATCGGACGCTTCGGCGAGATACAAAAGGCCATGGAAAAGGAGCCCTTCCAAGATCAGCTGTCTTAGAACGGCTCCTCCCTTCCAAAGAGATATTTTAAACGTATTCGTAAAGTTAAATTCAAACGGGAATTTCACGGATAACCCTGGCCGGAACGCCGGCTGCCACGGTACCCGCAGGCACATCTTTTGTAACTACCGCTCCTGCGGCGATCACGGCGTTGTCTCCGATGGTTACGCCGGGGAGCACCGTGGTATTTGCCCCGATCCAGACATTCTTCCCAATATGAATCGGCGCCGGAAATAAATCGTGCCGTTCTTCCGGGGCAATCCCATGGTTGAGGGTTGCCAGCACTGCATTGTGGCCGATAAGAGTCCCGTCCCCAATGGAGATCCCGCCCTGATCCTGGAACCGGCAGCCGCTGTTGATAAATACGTTTTTGCCAACCCGGATGTTTTTGCCGCAGTCCGTGTAAAAAGGCGGAAAAAGGCCAAAGGTTTCGTCCACCTGTCTGCCAGTCAATTCCGAAAAGATTTCCCGGATCTCTTCGGGCGTGTGGTAAGAGCCGTTCAGCCGTGCCGTCAGCTTCATGGCCTGTTGGGAAACCCAGCCGGAATACCGCATGGCCTCGGAATCGGCCCGCACCGGCTCTCCTCCTTCATAGGCAGCCAAAAACTCCTGCAATGTCATGGAAACCGGCGGCTGCGGCTCTGCTGCCAGGCTTTTTCCGAACCGGTATAATTCTTCCAGTTTCTCCGGCGATTGATTCTGATCCCCATATGCGGTGAAGATACCCATATCCTCCAAATGCAGATAATTCAGGAAGGAATTTTGATATTCATAAATGGCCCCGCCGTATACGTGATCGCTGCCGGACGACAGAATAAGCGCCGCTTTTTTCAGATGCTTCGGCTTATCCAGCGCATAGATACGGTTGATGGCACACTGGAGCTGACCGCTGAAGCTGTGATAATAGACGGGCGAAGCCAGAACAATCATCTCGGTCTCGTCCAGCAGAGGATATACTTCCTGCATATCGTCCTGCTGCACGCACTTTCGCTCATGGCCAGAATCTTTTTGATGGCAGTATTCACAGGCAAGGCAGCCGGCAATCTTTTTCCGGCAGACATCCACCACATCTACCTGATGGCCGTTTTCCCGCGCACCTTTTGCGAAAGCCGCCGCCATGGCCGCCGTATTTCCTCCCGGCCGGGGGCTGCCGTTTAAAACAAATATTTTCATCTCATAATCCTCCGAAAAAAGGCAGCAGTCGCTGCATTTGGAAAGCTGCCGCTATTTACACTATGTCTATAGTTTAATGCCGGCGGGGGCAAAGAGCAAATACTTCTGCTTTATTCACTTCTATAATAAAATCCAATGGAACGGTGTGGGCTATGGATTGGAAGAAAATGAAATTTGCATGATCCGGGAAATAGAATTGCTCTGGAAGGATACTTCCCCCAGCAAACAGGAACTTGCACTCACTATGATCCGAGCAGTGCTGGAACATCAGGAGTAACATGGGACTGTTCAAGACGTGGAACTGTTCAGAGTGCAAAATTTCCTGACTGGATTCCGGGAAACAACCATTGAAAGCGCAGAGAGGCAGGAGTGATTCATGAAAATCACCCCTGCCTCTGCGTAAGGCTAGTGCAGGCAGATATTCCTCCATATACTCCCTGCTTAGCGATTTTTCAAAAATTCCATAATGCTCTCGCCTGCCATATAGCCGGAGCAAATCGCAAAGCCTGCCGTAACGGTGGTAACGGAATATACGTTCCCCATAAAGGAGCCGGCATCCAATCCAACTGCGTAGAGGCCGGTAATCGGACGTCCCTGGGTATCCAGGACGGACATGTTTTCATCGATCACCCGTCCGGTAATTTTACAAAACTCATGGGAATAATAAGTCATCTCAACTCTCCAACTGAAGCATCAAGGCCGCCGCTACCGTCATTCCGGCAGTCTCCGTCCGCAGGATCCGCCGTCCCAGGGTCAGCACCTGAAAGCCGGCGGCCTGGGCCTGCTCCACTTCTTCCGGGGCAAAGCCGCCCTCCGGGCCAATGAGGATGCCGATCTTCATGTCGGGCGCAGCCTGCCGCAGCAGGCTGCGGGTCGTTTCGATGCCTGCCGCCGACTCATAGGGGAGAAGGAGCAGGTCGCACTCCCTGGCCATCTTCAGCATTTCAGCGTATGACATTACGCCCTCCACCTGGGGGACTCTCGTCCGGCCCGACTGCTTGCCGGCGCTCTCCGCCACAGCCTGCCAGCGCTCTGCGCGGGCGGCCGCCTTTTTCCCGTCCAGCTTTACAATGGAGCGCTGCATCGCCAC
>CALWRE010000148.1 GCA_944383835.1 uncultured Lachnospiraceae bacterium
CAAAGCTGAAAACCTGTTTCAAGAAATACTACGATTGCACTATCACCGAGTACATCCAGCAGCGGCGAATGAGCCAGGCAGAGTATCTGCTGGCATATACAGAGCTGACGGTGGGACAAGTCGCTCAGACCGTAGGATATTCCACTTCAAGTCGATTTGCCGAATTATTCCGAAAAAGTACCGGACTATTACCACTTGAGTATAGAAAACTATCACAAAATATATAATTTAATTTTTGAAAATGGTAATTTTTGAAAGAATTGATTCATAGTGTGTTATTAGTTCCTGTTCTTAATGAACTTATAGAGCGTTCTCCTTCCGATACCTGAACTGTAAAATGGTGTTGGAGGTGAACTAACAGTGGATAAACTGGAAAAGCTAGACATTTCCTACATGGGACCTATATTCAAAAAATATCGTGTCGATGCCCACCGCACCCAGGAGGAGGTCGCTGAAAAAGTCGGCATTACCACCCGTTTCCTCATGGCTTTGGAAAACGAAGAGAAACGGCCAAGCCTGGACAATCTCCTGCGGCTCGTAGAAACACTAAACATACCGGGGGACGCCATCCTCCATCCACAGTTGCAGACGATGGACAGCGAAGATGAACAGCTCATCCGTATGCTGATGAGATTAAATAGAAGAGACAAAGAGATCCTTCGTTCTGCCATCCAGACGATGTTGAACACAGATGAGGAAGACAACTGATAAAACTATTCTTTTCTCTGACCTTAAAGTATTTCTTCATGTGATACCTTCCCTGCATACGCCATAATGCCATATTCCATACGCCACCAAGAGGGCAAAGTATCCCCTTGGCGGCGTGTTTCTTTTTAATTGCTGTCAATCAATGTGTAAAGCAGGCTGCTCCTTCCACCGTTTTCCCGCCACCGCTGCTCTTTTTTTAGTAATCCGGCACAAACCAGATCCGTGATCGCACGTTCTACTGTCCTCCGTGACAAATGCAGTTCCTTTGCGATGGTACCAATCGCCGGATAGCACTGCCCGTTCTGATCACTGCGGTCCTTTAAATACATATATACCGCCTTCGCACGGTGCGGCAGATCCTCCCCATAGATTTTAGAAAAATATCCCGTAGCTCCACCACCTTTCTAGTCCGTACGAAGCGGCGGGCGTTTAGCCGGTCCTTTATGCTCTCCCGGATATGGAACCCCATCATGGGCCTGCCCTCCGACATGAGGCGGGGTTCCGGCTCCTGTGGTAAAGTCATCCCAGCTATCCTCTTCCTCATCATCCCTTCGTCGCACAATCTCCTGCTCTAATTCAAACCGGTCCACATAAGCAACCTGTCTTGCCGCCTGCTCCGGAACTTCATAGGGTTCTCCGAATCGAATTCCCCATTTTAAGAACAGGGGAAGCTGTGTCTGCATGGGACAGCTTCCGGTCTTTGCCAGAATGAATTGGCCTTTCGGAAGCGTTTTCAATTCGTCCGGCGACATCAGCGGCCGGCTCATCATCTGCAGGCTCTGGCTTGGATCATTCTTCCCTCTGGATATGGAACCAGACAGTACCGTGCGGTTGCCAAGTGCCTTGGACAAAATCTCCGCGCTTTCTGAATTGGGCGCGAAGCCGCCGAACAGGATGTCCTGGCAGTTGTCAATGATAATACTGGAACCTTCCTTGCCATAGTTTTTCTCCAGCTGGGCAAAGGACTGGATGATCGGCACCATGCTGATACGCCGGGAACGCCCTGCGGAAAACATCATCTCCATGGATTCAATCTTTGGGATTGTGCCAATCTCATCTGCGAACATCATTACACGGTTTGGAAGTTTCCCTCCATGCTCATCCGCAATGGTCAGCATTTCCCGGTAGAGCTGCTGAAGGAACAGGGATACCATAAAGTATTTCGTGTTATCTTCCTCCGGCAGCACAATAAAAATAGCTGACTTCTGGGAACAAAAGGTTTCTGTATCCAAGGAACTGTCAAAACATAAAATCTGTTCCATCTCGCTGTCCAGAAACGCATTCAGACGACTCATCGCTGTTGACAGTACTGATGCCATGGCCTGATCCGCAGAGTTGAGTGCAGCGCCGGCAAACCACTTCGCCTTATGGGTAGGCGGCAGCTTATCCATCAGAAGCTGGAACAGGCTCCGGTTCTTCACCGGGGAGGGAGCCAGCAGATCCTGGATTAACTTAAACACGGAAATGATATGGCGTTTCTCCGGCGGACAGTATTCCGCAATCAGCAGGATGACCGATGCCAGCAGACCTTCAGCCGCATCATAGAAGAACGCATTCTGTCCATAGCTGCTGGCAGAAGCGCCGTCTGAACTGATAATGGTCTTTGCCGTAATCTTTGCGTATTTCTCAGCTTTGGCCTTTGCCGCTAGGTTTTCCGTATCCTGTAGATACTCATCCATATATTTGTTCACAAGTGTCAAAATATTATTTCCATCCGAGCGGGTAGGGTTCCGCAAATCCAGGATGGAAATGCGGTAGCCATAGCAGTCCTTTGCAATCCCCGCATAATTCCGGAATAGGTCGCCCTTGGTGTCTGTTGTCAGGAAACTCATCCCTGATGCACAGGCGTATTCAATATTGGGGTATAAAAAGTTGGCGGTCTTGCCGACGCCTGCCGCACCAATCATCAGGCAATGAATGTCACCGCTATCCACCAGTGCGGTAATAGAACTGCCCTTCTTTTTGTATCCCACTACCAATCCCTGTTCCTTTGGCAGAGCTTCCCCACGCCTCCACTTTTCCGGTTCGTAGGGTACATGGGCATAGGTTTCCTTGATCTCTTTCTCTGTGGCAAACCTTGCGGTTCCATGCTGGCCGTCACCAACAGTCCGTGATTTGATCCCGTTCAACGTATAATAATTGGACAACATGGCGAGACCGCCAATCACCGCGAACATCCCAAGCCCGATGCAGACAAACAGCACAATGTTCTGTGCTTCCATCTCCTTCCTCCCTTCATCCCATCTGCATGCTCATCCATTGTTCCTCCGTAGGCTTCGGAGGAGATTTTGCCATTATCTGCAAATCCTCATTCCAATCTTTTAACTGTGGAAAGAGCGGGAACACATCCTGGTATCCCCGCTCCGATAAACTCTGTTTGATTCTCTTCCGTGTTTGTATCCCTGCCTTATCATTGTCCAGGCACAGGGCAACCTGCCGGACATGCGGCGCGTCTGACAAAAGCTGCATGAGTGCATGTTCCGCCACTCCGCATAAAGCAACATAGCTGTGCTTCTGCCAGTCCTTTTGATAAAGAGAAATAAAAGACAGCAGATCAATAGGTGCTTCAAACACATAAACCGTATCGCTCTGCCCGTTCCAATGAAAACTGTACTTTGGATCGCATCCCTCCACATTCCCTTTGAATGGTTCCCCGCTTGTGTAAGTTCCCCGCTTATGGGCATGGCGGGGAACACCATCCGAATCATATCCGACAAACACCGCATTGTGATATTTTGCATCCTCATAGATCATCTTCGCTTTGGCAAACACAGAAACCACGTTCCGGTCCAGGCAGCGGGTACTGACCAGGTATGCAAATACACGGCGCATATCTGTGTGTGCTTCGGGCAGCATAAATGGCTTTGGTGGTTCCGGCTCTGTTTGTCGGCTTTCACGATATGCCTGCCCCTGTTCCCCGCCAAGTAACATAGTCACTGCATCCGGAAAACTCTGCCCATAGAACATCTGCACAAAATCAATGGCATATCCGCCTTTCTCTGTGGCATGGTCGTACCAGCGGTTCCCCCGTACCGTGATGCTGTGGTCACTGACCAGACGTTTCTCCCTTCCGGAGCGCAGCAGTTTTTCCCCTTGGCGGGACAGAAAATCCTCCAGATCCACCTGATTTGCTCGCTGCTTCTGCTCTTCTGTAAAATAAACATATCCGGGCATTCCTATACCTCCATCATTCAAATATGCCCCGGCATATTTGCTGCGAAATGTGCGCCATGCTCTGCATGGCATTTTCCGCGGCACATTTCTGCAACCCGCCAGAGGCTTCTCTTTGATGCAATCAAAGAGAAATCTGCTGTACCGGTTCATGGTCATCCCGCTTGTGCCCCTGAGCCTGTTTTTTCTCTGCCAGCTTTCTTCTGCGTTTCCGGTCGATATGATAAGCAATGCCTCCTGTGCTTTTCCGGTAATCTTCTTGAAAAAGTGTTTCCAGATGGCGCAGAAGCCGTGTCGCCGCCAGGAATGCGGATGGATGATGGAATGAATCCAAATGATCCAGGAAAAACTGCGCGTAAATGTTCCCCTGTGCTGCGGATGCCTGCAGATAGAAAACAGCCTTTTCCTTATCACGAGGAACATCATCGCCGGAAAGATACAGCTTACCCAAAACATACTGCGCGTACTGGTTCCCTTTCTCTGCAGCAACTTCCATGAAACGGATTCCTTCTGCCACGTCCTTTTGCAGGTATTCCCCGGAAAGGTACAATTTCCCCAGCTGATAAGCTGCATACTCGTTTTCCTGTTCTGCGGATAAAGTAAAGAGTTTAACTGCCTTTTCTATATCTTGAGGGACATGTTCTCCGTCCCGGTAGATTTTCGCCAGCGCATATTGTGCCGTACCATTCCCTGCTTCCGCCGCTTTCTCCACCCATTCCACAGCCTGCTTTGGATCACCAGTACCATTCTCCAGCCACAGCTTTCCCAGCGCATACTGGGCATGGACATTTCCGAGCCGTGCCGCATGTTCCCAATACCCTGCCGCCAACACATCATCCT
>CALWRE010000149.1 GCA_944383835.1 uncultured Lachnospiraceae bacterium
AAGCGGGGAGCAGTGATCCATTTCAATGATGGTGTTATTGGAGATCTTTTTATGCTTTGTCAGCTTCCGTTTCCTGTTTTCTTCAATGACTTTCCGGACTTTGTCCATTCCTTCGATTACGAACATCTGAGCGTTCCCGAGGTCGTATTTGGGGCCATACCCGTTCTCGAACAGAAACGTATTATACTTTGAATAGAGGGTATCTATGGTGTCCAGCAGGCCGGCAAGGTAATAGTTGAGGCTGCCCCGCCAGACAAACGTATATCTACATCTGCCCCTGTGTAGGAATATCTATTTCCCGACAGCCCCCTCTTTCTTTTAAAAATATTTTATGTCAGATGCTTCAGAAAATACCCGCCCCAAAGAGGCAGGCCAGCACTGCTCCCAGCAGAACAATTCCCGCTCCGACCCAGATAAAAACCACCGCTTCTGCCGGCATCCGCTCCGGCCGCTTTTCCGCGAAGGCCCGCTCCGGCCGGGCCGGATCGTAATACACCGGCATACTGCTGCCCAGCGGCCACAATTCCCCCGCCATGGCCCGCAGATTGGTCGCCGCCCGCATCGGGACATGAAGATAATCCCGCTTCGACACATAAGCCCCGCTGTTCTGATAAGGCTTCGCCGGATTGTACCTGCGCACGGTGACATAACCGCGGAATTTCCGCACCGTCCGGTAGAGCCTCCCTCCTGCCTCGTATTCCACGACGGGCTGCATCCGCCCTTCGCCGCGGAACCGGTAATCCGCCACCCTTCCCATTGCCTGCGCCGTGCAGGAGCGCACTTTCTTCTTCTGTACCTGCCGGATCCAAACGCCGACCAGCATGATAAGAAGACCCGGCAAACCGATCACCGCCAGCGCCAAAAGCGCCATCTGCCCGTTTGTCATCGCTCCACCTCGATAATCTGCTCCGCCTCGAAGCGGCCATTCTCCCAGGACAAAACGATCGCCGTGGCATTATGGAAAAATTCAAATTTCGGAAACTTTTCCCGCAGGCTCTCACCTGCCAGATGGAAAACCAGCAGGCGAAGGGAGGCCCCGTGCCCGGCAATCAGCACCGTACTGTCGGCTGCATTTTCCTGCGGAAGCCTCTCCAGGAATTCCAGCTCACGATCGACCACATCCTGCGGAGCCTCCCCGCCGTACTGGCGATAGTCATGCTCCCGTCTATGGCCATCCCAGACAAAATCCATCCGGAAGGAATTCGGGAATCCTTCAAACTTTCCAAAGTTCAGTTCCTTTAATCTGCGGTCTCTCTCCACCGGAATATCCCTGCCTTCCAGCACGATGCAGGCCGTATCGTAAGCCCTTTCGCTGAGGGAACTGTAGGCCGCGTCAATCTTCATATCTGCAAGCAGCTCTTTCAGCCGCCTGGCCTGGGCCTGCCCCTTCTCCGTCAGCGGGGAATCGCACCAGCCCTGCGTCAATCCCACCTGATTAAACCAAGTTTCTCCATGCCGTACCAGAATCAGCCGCATTGTCTCTCTCCTCTTCTCTCCAAGATATGTAAATATAAAGTATGGGAATCCGTTTATCACGGACGTCAAAATACCCTTTGACGCTTTCACCATGACATCTTAGCACAGCCAAGCAGAGATGGCAATGAAAATCCTGGTAAACTTCTGCGCCCTAAGCTTCTGCGCTCTGCCCTCTCCGGCGGCAATCCCAGATATGCCGCCAGTATTTCAGGTTCAGCACGCAGAGGCAGATGATGATAGAAATATCTCCTATCACCAGGTTGAAGCCGTAGGGCAGAAAGCCAAGCAGCCTCTTCAGATAGAAGATGGAAAACAGCAGCAAACCGCCAAACAGCACTTGGAGGCCGGTGAGCTTATGCCTTTTTGCCATATCGATGGAAGTAATAAGCAGAAGTATCAGCCCCACCGCCATAATTACCATCCAATAAGCGTAGGGCACCGTATCCCCCTCTGCCGTCAGCACGCCGGAATAGCCCACGGCAGCGGCATTTATCGTAATATAGCCCATCCATCTCCCCAGCAGAAATTTTGCGTTTCTCTTTCTCTCCCTCTCTTTTTCCTGCTCCTGTCTGGCGGATTCCTCCGCCTCCCTCTCGTTCTCCCAGCGTACCTCGGCATACCCCCTGGGATCGGTCAGCTCCTCCATGCTAAGTTCCAGCAAGGCGGAAAGTTCCGACAGGTTTGCCGGGGACGGCTCGCTCTTTCCCGCCTCCCATTTGGCCACGGCCTGCCTGCTGATCCCCAGCTGATCCGCCACATATTCCTGGGACATTTTCAGCTGCGTCCTGCGTGCCTTGATATTCTCTCCGATCGTCATCTTCAAGACCTCCTTCCGCCCCTATTATATACGAAGAGGACGGTTGCGCGCTGTCAACTAACCGGCAACCGGCGGTTTTATTTGCCGGTTAACGGCGGCTGGCCGCCCGGTGCAGCTGATAATAGAGTCCTTTCTTTCGCAGCAGCTCCTCATGGGTGCCTTCCTCCTGGATTCCCTGCTGGTCCACCACAAAAATACGGCTGGCCTGCTTGATAGTCGAAAGCCTGTGGGCGATGACAAAAGAAGTACGTCCCGCCAGAAGGGCCGCAATCCCCCGCTGCACCAGCCGCTCCGTATGGGTGTCGATGTTGGCCGTGGCCTCATCGAGAATCAGGATCCGGGGATGCTTAAGCAGAGTCCTGGCAAAGGCGATCAGCTGCCTCTGGCCGGCCGACAGGCCGGAGCCGCCCTGCAGTTCCGTATCGTATCCCTTCTCCAGTTTCATGATAAAATCATGGGCTCCGACGGCCTTGGCCGCTTCCTCCATCTCCTCCTGGGTGGCGTCCAGCTTGCCATAGCAGATATTCTCCCTTATGGTGCCGGTGAAGAGAAAATTGTCCTGGGTCATCACGCCCATCTGACTGCGCAGGCTCTCTATGGTCACCGACTCCACCGGATAGCCGTCGATGCGGATCTGCCCGGCCGTCGCATCATAGAAGCGGGCGATCAGGTTGACGATGGTGGTCTTTCCCGCTCCGGTGGGCCCTACCAGGGCGATGGTCTCGCCGGGCCGGATATCAAAGCTCACATCGGAGAGAACCGCTCTCTCCGGCTCGTCAGGATAGGCAAAGCTCACATGGTCAAACTCCACCCGTCCCTCGATGGGCGGAATCTCCTGGGCTCCTGCCGCATCGCCGATTTCCGGCTCCGTGTCCAGGATATCAAAAATCCGCTCCGCGCCGGAGATATTGTTGACAATCTTATTATAGAGGCTGGCCAGGTTGCGGATCGGGCTCCAGAACATGCTCAGGTAGGTGGCGAAGGCCAGAAAGGTACCCACATCGGCGCTGCCCATATGAAGCACGCGGATGCCGATATAGTACAGCAGGAAACTCCCCAGTCCCCAGGTCACATCGATCACCGGCCCGATGGAGTCCGCCAGCCGTACCGCCCGGATAAAGGCGTTCTGATGCTCGGCCATAAGCTGTTCAAAGGCAGCCTCTGACTCCCTTTCCGCCGCAAAGCTCTGCACCACTCGGATCCCGGAAAAATTCTCATGAATATAAGCGCTGAGATTGGAGGTTTTCTGCCGCAAAACCTGCCAGCGCTTATGTCCCAGGATCATGACCAGATAGACGCCCAGCCCCAGAACCGGCAAGGTGGCCAAGGCCGAAAGAGCCAGCCACGGACTTTTCACCACCATAATGGCAATGACCGCTATCACCGTGAGAGCGTCCGGAATCAGCGTGGTCACGCTGTCGGACATCATATCCTTCAGCGAATTGACGTCCCCGATAATCCTGGCCAATATCTTGCCGGTGGGGCGGCTGTCAAAGAAGGTGAGGCCTAAGGTCTGGATATGTTCATAGAGCTCCTCCCGAATCTTCATCACAATCTGATTGGAAACTCTTCCCATAATCAGCATCCGTGCCTTGACGCCGGCGAGCCAGATCCCATTGAGAATAAGAGCCGTCAGAGCCAGCTTTATCAGTCCTTCCACATCGCGGCCTGCCACATGGACATTGACCGCCCTCTCAATAATCAGCGGGTTTAGCAGAGCGATGGTCACCGTCACCGCCATGATGGCCGATACAATTATAATCTCTTTTTTAAATGCAAACAGGTAGCGATACAGCCGCACCAGGGTTACTCGCCGCGGCACATCCCGCTGTACCTCGTCCTGCCGAAACGAATTTACAGCCATACGTTCTCCTCCTCCAGCGTTCCCTTTTTCAAACGCTCCGTGTCACTTTCTTTTTCCTGCGGCTCCTCATACTGGGCCGCGTACGTTTCATAATAGAGTCCCTTTCGCCGCAGAAGCTCCTCATGGGTTCCCCGCTCGGCCACCCTGCCGCCGTCCAGAACAAGAATCTCATCGGCCTGGCGGACGGCGGAGATCCGGTGGGTAATGATCAGCTTGGTCACGGAGGTAAGGGAGGCAAGCTCTCTCTGCACCTCTTCTTCCGTCTCCGTATCCAGGGCCGAAGTCGAATCGTCCAGAATCAGGATCGGCGCCTTCTTTGCCAGAGCTCTGGCGATGCTGAGTCTCTGCTTCTGTCCGCCGGAAAGACCCACGCCTTTTTCGCCGATCACCGTCTCATAGCCCTCCGGCAGCTCGGAAACGAAGCCATGGGCCCTGGCCATAACGGCAGCTCTCTCCATCCGTTCCCTCTCCATCTGATCCCGGCTGCCAATCCGCAGGTTCTCTCCCACCGTATCGGAAAAGAGGAATACGTCCTGCATCACCACTGAGATACTGCCCCGCAGCTGCTTTAGATCCAGGCGGCGCACATCCACCCCGTCCAGCAGAACCTCCCCCTCCGTAGCGTCGTAGAACCGTTCGGCCAGGTTGACAATGGACGTCTTGCCGGAACCGGTCACCCCCATGATGCCCAGGGTCTTTCCGGCAGGGAGGGTAAAGCTCACATCCGTCAGAATCCTCTGCCCGCCCAGAGTAAGACCTACATGACGGAATTCCAGGTTCCCCTCCACCTTTTTAAGCCGTACCGGCTCCTGCGGGGAGGCAATCCGGGGCTCTTCATCGAGAATCCGATTGATCTTTTTGTTGGAGGCCACGGCGGCCGCCATGCTGTTGCTCACCCAGCCCAGAATCTCCATGGGCCAGACGATATTATTGGCGTACTCGATAAAGGCCCCCAGCTGTCCCAGGCTGATTCCCCCCTGCACAACGAAGGCCCCGCCGACGCAGACGCACAAAAGCAGCAAAGTCTTGGTCAGGAAGGAAATATTCGGATTGTACTTGGCCATCAGCTTTGCCAGGGCCATGTTCAGACTGTAATATTTCCCATTGTGCCGGCGAAACTTCTCGATCTCGTAGCGCTCCCTGGAAAAGGCCTTGACCGTGCGAACCCCGGTCAGGTTCTCCTGGGCCACCGTATTGAGGACGGCGTTCTCCTCGCTGATCTCGTCGTATACCTTATCCAGCCCCTTTTCCAGGCGGATGGCCACATAGCCAACCAGGGGCATGATGCACAGGGGAATCAGCGTCAGCAGAGGGCTGATCCGCACCATGCAGACAATGACAATCACCGTGTGGACCAACGCCTCCACGCAGAGCATCCCCACATAGCCCACCGCGTCCCAGATTCTCTCCACATCGTCCTTGACGCGGGCCATCAGCTCTCCCGTATTGTTTTTCTCAAAAAATCCTACGCTCATCGCCTCGATATGGGCGAACAGCTTTCTTCGGATATCGCGGGCAATCCGCGTGCCGACCACATCGGATGTAAATTCCTGCAGATACTTAAAAATTCCTTTGCCGGTTCCCAAGATAAGCAGCGCCGCCAAAAGCCCCAGCAGGAGCTCCTGCTGCCCGCCGACCACCACGTCGTCAATAATCCGCTCGATCACGACGGGCGCCGCCACATCCATCAGAATGCCGATCACCAGGCAGGCCACAGCAAACAGGTAGAGATACCAGTATCGCGCCATATATTTTCCCAAATTTTTCATGCTCTCTTCCCTCTTCCTCCTCTTTCTTTCATAAGCCTCGCCGTCTGCTGTCCGCAAATGTCTGCTGCGCAAAAAGGCCCGGGCCTTTACGCGGACCCGGACCGAAACATCCGAATATTTCCCAAATACCTCAGGACGCGAAAATGCCGCAGCCAGACAGGCTGCGGCACATGATCCCATCACATCCTACAGAAAATTCTGTGATCTTATCCCATGCGGACTGCGAGGCAGACTGTCAACTCATTCAATTCTTTGTTGTTTCCATTTACTCCGATGCCAGTTACTCCATTCATACGAACTCTCATCGTCATGTTGCTGCCTCCTTTCCTGAATATTTGCTCTTTTTCTACTATACAGCCTGCAATGGTTTTTGTAAAGCGGTTTTTGTTGCAAAATTTTGAAGAAATAAATATAATACAAGTATACGCTGCTGCGAACAGTTTACCGCCTGCTTGAAAGATACACTAGGAGGTTCGTATGGACTACATCACTGTGCGGGAAGCCGCCCAAAAATGGGAAATTTCCGATCGACTGGTACAGAAATACTGCGCGGAGGGCCGAATCGAAGGAGTCCGACGGTTCGGAAGATCCTGGGGGATTCCCTCCGACGCAGCCAAACCGCAGGATCCGCGAAAGGATCCGCCTCCTCCTTTACTCCCTTCCCGGCCGCGGCCGGAGGATTTTCTTGGGTTTATGCCGCTTATGAACACCCCCTTTGAACCGGGGCGCTGCGCGGACTGCATCCGCGAAATGGAGGATGGGCCCAGGAAGGAGATCGCCCTCGCCGAATACCATTATTTCAGCGGCCATCCGAAAAAAGCCATCCGGGAGGCAGAGCTGTATCTGACCTGTCCCAACGAAGCGTATCGTTTTTCCGCCTGCCTGCTCTACGCCTATGCCAATTTATCCGTCGGTCAAATTCAGCATGCCCGGTATGCCCTGACAGAAATCCAAAACACCCTGTCCAGCCATGCCGGCAAAGCCCCCTATGTCCGCGCCATCGAAGCCTTTGTCGTCTTTGCCTCCTCCGTGCTTCTGCATCTGCCGCTGCCGGAGAAAATGCCCCCGACCCAGGAGTTTCTGCCCCTCCTGCCCCCTGGCCTGCGGGCCTTTGCTCTGTACGTCCAGGCGCACTACCTCTATCTGCGGAAGGATTACGGAAAAAGCGCAGGCATCGTAGAGGCGACTTTGGATATGGGAGCGGCCCTCTACCCCATCCCCTCCATTTACCTGCATCTGGTTGCCGTAATGGACTATATGAGCCTGAAGCAGACCGAGCAGGCGCAGAAACACCTGCTGGCAGCCTGGGAAACAGCCCGCCCCGACGACCTGATCGAGGGCTTTGGAGAGCATCACGGCCTTCTGGGCGGAATGCTGGAGGCTGTTATCAAGCCGGGCTGGCCCGAGGATTTCAAGCGGATTATCGCCATTACCTACCGTTTTTCCGCCGGGTGGCGCAAAATACATAACCCGGAAACCGGCCACAGCGTCGCAGACGATCTGACTACCACAGAATTCGCAGTCGCCATGCTGGCAGCCAGAGGATGGACGAATCAGGAAATTGCCGCCCACATGAACATCTCTT
>CALWRE010000150.1 GCA_944383835.1 uncultured Lachnospiraceae bacterium
GGAAGGGAGGCGTCCTGTCCGGTGCAGAAGGCGGCGTAATCCTCCGGCTGCACGGTGACGACGATGGCGCTGTTGGCGTTGCGCCCGTCCCTGGCGTGATTGCTCATTCCGTTGACCGCCAGGCGGCCTTCCTCCGAGGAGGCGTTGACCACCGTGCCTCCCGGACACATGCAGAAGGAATACACCCCCCTGCCGCAGGCGGCCTTCGCCGTCACCTTATAGGGGGCGGGAGGCAGCAGGGCGGCAAAGCGGCCGTACTGGCTCTCCTGTATCATCGCCTGGGGATGCTCGATGCGAAACCCCACCGCAAAGGCCTTGGGTTCCATCGGAACCCCCTGGACCAAAAGCGTTTCAAAGGTATCCCTGGCGCTGTGGCCGACGGCCAGGATGCAGACGGATGCGTCCATCCGCTGCTTCTGCCCCTTTTCCTCATAGACTAGGCCGGTGAGCCGGCCGTCCTCTATCTCAAAATCCGTGGCCCGGCACTGAAAGCGGACCTCACCTCCCGCCTCGCAGATTTTCTCCCGCAGACGGCGAATCACCGTGCGCAGGCAGTCTGTGCCGATATGGGGCTTGCTGTCGTAGAGGATGGCGGGGTCGGCCCCGCATTCCACAAATATCGAGAGCACCCGGCGGATGCGCCCGGAGGGATCCTTGACCATGGTATTTAATTTCCCGTCGGAGAAGGTTCCCGCTCCCCCTTCGCCAAACTGCACATTGGACTCCGGATTTAAGACTCCGTCACGCCAAAAAGCCTCGACGTCCCTCTGCCTTTCCTCCACAGCCTTCCCCCGCTCCAGCACCAGCGGGCGAAAACCGCACAGGGCCAGCTCGTAAGCGGCGAAAAGCCCGGCTGGGCCGGCCCCGATGATCACCGGCCGCAGCGGCAAAGGCTCCGTCCCCTCCGGATGAAAACGCCAGGTTTCGTCCGGCGCTTTGACGACGCCCCTCTTCCCATTCTTTTTTAGAATTTCCCTCTCCCCCGCCGCCTCCACGTCGAGGGAATATACGTAAAAAATCTCTTCCTTTTTTCGTGCGTCGATGGAACGCTTGTGAATATATGTATGGCGAATCCGTTCCCGAGGGATTTTCAGATAGTCCGCGGCCAGCTGCGTCAGGCTGCGCCCATCGTCCACCCTGCATTTGCACTGCAAGATTCGGATCATAAATTTCCTTTCTATTTCAGTTCTATTTCATTCCTATTTCAATCCAATCCGGTTTCTCAGGCGAGGGCCGCGGCCTCCCCGGCCGCCATGCCGCTGGCAAAGGCCCAGTGGAGGTTGTAGCCTCCGCACAGGCCGTCCACATGGAGGATTTCCCCGGCAAAATAAAGGCCCGGCATCCGTCCGGATTCCAGGGTGTCTGCCTGGACTTCCCGGAGGCTTACGCCCCCGGCCGTCACCTGCGCCCGGTCAAACCCAAAATACCCGTCGATCTGCACCCGGAATGCGGCAACCGCCTGATAAAGACGGCCCATTTCCTCCTGCGTAAGCTCCCCGGCAAGGCGTCCCGCTTCTAGCCCTGCGTTCTTTCGGATCTGCTCCCAGAGCTTTCGGGGAAAAAGGCCGATGCCCCACTCCTCCATGGGCTTATGTCCCAGCCGGTCCCGCCTCGCATCCAGGAAGGCCTGAGCCTGCTTTTTTGACAGCTCCGGCAGGAAATTCAGACGGATCTCCGTCTTTTTTCCCTGCAAAAGACTCCCTATAGCCTGGTGGGAAAGCTGAAAGATCACGATGCCGGACAGGGAACCATCTGCGAACTGTACCTCGCCGCTGTGGGCGGCAAGGAATTGGCCGTTTACGAAAAGAGAAGCCCTGGCGGCCGCCCGCACCCCGGCAAGCCCTTTTAATTCCCTTCCCGCAGCCGTAAGGCCGGTGAGGGCGGGAAACACCGGAACCAGGCGGTGCCCCAGGGCCGCTGCCAGCTGGTAGCCGTTTCCGTCCGAGCCGGTAAAGGGAGCCGCCTGCCCGCCGCAGGCCAGGATCACCCGTGAGAAAAACTCCTCTTTCTCCTCCATAGAGAGCAGATATCCTCCCTTAAAGGGGCGGATTTCCCGCACGCGGCAGGACACGCGGATACCCACGCCCTGATACGCGCATTCGGCCCGCAGACAGTCCGCCACGGCGGCCGCCTGATTGCTGGCCGGATAATAATAGCCGTCCCGGCAGACCGGAACCACGCCGATTTCTTCCATAAAATCCAGGATCCGCTGCGTCGGATATCGTTCCAACAGACTGCTTAAGGTCTCCGGGCAGTCCGAAAAGTAATGCTCCGGCGAGACGCCCTCGTGGGTAAAATTACAGCGGCCGTTTCCGGTGGAGAGAAGCTTTTTTCCCACTCGCTCCATATGCTCCAGGACGGTAACATCCGCTCCCAGCCTGGCCGCTGTGATCGCTGCCGCCAGGCCGGCCGCCCCGCCTCCTATGACGGCAATCCGATTCTTTGCCATTTTCTTCTCTCCTCTCACAGCAAGACCTTTTGACCCTGCAAGCAAGCTTGCGTCGGATTTTGACCTTTTGACCCTGGTATCATTATAATGAAAACTGCCCGTCCAGTCAATCCGGACAGGCAGTTTATAAGAAAACAATGAAACAATGAAAAGCTGTTTATTCTGCGGCCAGAGCGTCACGCACACAGTTGCCTGCGTAAACGCCGGAGAGCAGGGAGGCGTTGACATGGGTGCCAAAGCCGATGGTAGCAAGGGTGATGTAGCCGTTGGAAAGGACGCCGCCGGCACCGTAAAGGTTCTCGATGGGTTCTCCTCCCTGGGTCATCAATACCTGCATGTTCTCATTGCCATAGATGCTCACGTCGATGCCGGCAGGAGAGCCGACGCCAAACTTGGCGGCATAGTAGGGGCCTTCCGCCATGGAGGCCATATTCTCCTTCGCCACGCCATAGACGGTATCTCCATCCGCCTGGGCGTCCGCCGTATACTGCGCGACGGTAGCGGCCAGAGCGTCCGCCGGAAGTCCGGCCAGCTCAGCCAGTTCTTCTATGGTATCCGCCTGCCAGGCCAGACCGCTGTCGGCCAAAAGCTCGTAGTGGGCCGCACCCTCGCTGGTGCTGTCAAAGATCATCCAGGCCGTTCCGTTTTCCTGGGCCAGGATCGTCTCATTGGCGGTATTGGTGTCCGCCGTCTCATCCATAAAGCGCTGGCCCTGGCTGTTGACCCAGATCGCAGGCATTGTAAACATATCGTTGATGCTGGCGGTCGTCAGCACCGTGTTGAACGCGGGATTCAAATATCCCATCTCCAGCATGGTAACCGTGTCGCCGCCCATCTGCACCATCTCTTTCTGGGCAAAGCTGCGGTTGGCGTCGTTCTGCTGGTTGATGATATAGCCGTATTCCTCTGGCAGGAACATCTCGACGGTCTCGTCGTCCAGGCCGGCATAGCCGGTGGCAAGGATGATGGCATCCGCGTAAATATTGTAGATGGAATCGTGATCCTCCACCGTAACGCCTAAAGCGGTATTTCCATCCATAATCAGGTCGGTGGCCGTCGTCTCCAGACGAATCTCCACCCCGGCCTCCTCGACAATCTGCGTCAGGGACTCGCCGAACTGGAATCCTTCTCTCTCATTGGTATCCCCATAGTGAAGGGAAGTCGTATAAGGGACAGCAGAGCCGTCCGGCGACAGGGCTGTGGAATCCAGAGCCATGGCGTCTTCCGTATGGAGGGCAAAGCCGCGGTCCAGGAGTCCGTTGATCGCGTCGTCGTTGAGGTCGATGATCTGGCGCAGCAGATAATCGTTTACCACATCGGCGTACTCCGGATGAGCCGCCTCCAGAGCATCGATCAGCTCGTCAGTCTCCATCGATACGCCGGTGGCCTCGTTGAGAGGCGTTCCGAAATAGCTGGCGATATAACCGCCGCACAGCGTCATATTGCCGCCGCCATAGCCGTTGCTCTCCACGACCAGGACATTCAGTCCGCTGTCCGTATCGGAAAGCTGCGAGTCCGTCTTAGCCGCTAGGGCAGCCATCAGTCCGCTGGCGCCGCCGCCTACGACCAATACGTCCACGTTCACATCCTCTCCCCGGGTCTTCTCGCTGTCGTCCGCCTGGGACCAGTCGGACAGGTTAGCGCCGGCAGAAACCAGGGCATCCGACACGGCCGCTTTGATTCCCGTGCTGGTCAGAGAAGCGCCGGTCAGGCTGTCCACATTGACGGACTGGGCCTCAACGATTCTCTGGGAAACCGCTTCGCTGGCGGAATCGCTGACATAAGGGGAATCGCCGCAGGAGGTCACCTGGACGTCTGTGATGGCCCCGCCGCTTATGGTTACCTCCACCGTGATATCACTGCGGGAGCCGCGTCCCGTTCCTGTATATGTACCATCGGCAACTTCCGCGGTCACCGCGCCGCTTGCCTGGTTTAAGGCGTCCGCTGCCGCCGTGCGGATAGCGTCCGAGGTCACGGTTGCTCCGGATATGCCGTCGATGTCAGCGGACTGGGCCTCTACGATCTGGCTGGCCAGGGTGTCCGCCCCGCTTTCGCCGACTCTCTCCTGATCCTCGCAGGAAATATCCACCTCTGCGGCGGTGATTGCGTTTTCATCCACGGTGATCGTGGCGGTCACCGTTCCGTGCATGCCGGTGCCGCTGCCGGTGTAGGTGCCGGGCGTATAAGCGCCTTCCCCTGCCGCCCCGCTCTCTGCGGCGCTGGGCGCGGCCGTTTCGGCCTGGGTCTCAGCCTGAGTGGCGTCCGTCGTACCGGAGCAGCCGGCTAAAAGACAGGCACATAAAAGCAAAGCCAATAATTTTTTCATCCGTTTCACGTTCTTTTCCTCCATTTTTCTTGACAACAAGGGCCCTGGGTTGTTATCACAATATCAATATAGCACGGGAGGAAAAACACAGCAAATTCTTGTTTTCAATACAGATGCATAGTTTTTTTCTATAGGTTAGCTGCTGTAGGTTTCCAGGAAATCATAGTAATCGGTCAGGGTCTCCATATAGATTCCGGCGGTGAGCATGGCCTGCTGCTCCAGGGGAAAATCCCCCAGGGGAATATGGGTGTATTCATAAACCTCCGTCCGGTCGCCGGTGTAGGCGGTCAGGTATCCGCCCTCGGCTACCAGGAAGATAACATATGCCGGCTCCTGCGCCGTCACCGTCTTTGGCACCGAAAAGCCGTCCTCCGAGAAGGCGACCAGCTCATAGCGCACCTGCGTCCCTTCCAGACCGCGGTTTTCCTGCTCCGACAGGTTGTCCAGATAGGTAATCAGCTCTTCCCGGTTCAGGCCGTACATGGCCACCGGGACGGCCGCTTCCTGCTCCGTCCGACTGCCTGTCTGGGCGTCGTAGGTTTCCAGCGTGTAGTCCATCTGGGAATGCACGACGATCTCCCGATTCTCCCCTGCCTCCAGGGCCTCATCGGCTTCCGCCCCGGAACCGGCCGGAACCTGGATAAACGAAACGGTCTCCGTCTCCCGTTCCCCCTCCTGCCTCTGCCCGGACAGGCGGTAGCTCAGATAATAAACGGCCGTCACCGAGACAAAAACAGCCGCAACGGAAACCAATATGGCAAAACGCTTCATATCCGCATCACCTCTGCTTTATTACAATGAAAAAAGGAATGAGAAAGAATTTCCCATTCCTAGTATGGACCGAATATGAAATTTTAAACATCCAAAGGGTTTTCTTCCAATTACAACAGATGCACAATTACAGCAGGCGCACAATTATAGCAGATGCAGCCACTTGCCAAAGGCCGCCAGCCTCCGCCCGAAGGGCAGGCCGCTCAGCTCCACCTCGTCCAGGCATTTGGACAGAAGCAGCATGATGAAATAAATGAAGATTCCCAGCACGATGCTCACCAGGATGGACAAAAGATTACTGCCCACAGCCATATGGACCAGCTCATAGACGCCCCAGACGACAGCCCCCATGACGGCGGAGGCCAGAAGCGGCAGCAGGAAGGTTTTGCGGATTTCCTGCCGGTAGTCCATGATGCGGCGGATGGATAAAGCATTCAATACGCACATGGAAGCGCCGAAAACGATATTGGCGGCGACCACCCCGTAGATGCCGGCGTCAAAGCCCCATAGGAGGACAGCCAGCACAACCGTATGGATAACCAGGGAGATCAGCGCGTTCAGAATCGGGGAACGCAGATGGTTGATTCCCTGCAAAACGCCGTTGGTCACGGTGGACAGGGAGAAAAACACCACGGCGCTGGAGCCCCAGAGCATCATCGCGGATGCTTCCGTGTTGTCGCCGCTGAACAAAAGATTCATGATCGGGCCGGAGAGAACGGCCAAGCCGACAGCCGACGGGATTGCAATCAGCATGGCAAACCGTATGATCTGGCTGATATTCTCCATCACCTTGGTTCTCTCATGGCGGGCCATAGCCTTGCTCAGGGCAGGAATGACCGACGAGGCCAGTGAGGTCGCGATGGCGACCGGCACATGGACCATCAGCAGATATTTGCCGGAGAAGGCCCCCCAGATGCTCGTATAGCCGTCCAGCTGTCCGGCCGACTCCATGTAATAGCCAAATACGCTGTTGTCCACCAGAGAACTGATGTTGTAGACGGCGGAGCTGATCACCACAGGGATAACCGTGACAGCCAGCATCCTGCCAACGTCGGCGTAGGTGTCGACCGCCGGGTTTTTGTCCCGGCGCAGCCTCCTTTGGATTACCCTGCTGTACATAAAATATACGGCTATGCAGAAAAGCAAGGCGGTAACCGCGCCCAAAAGGGTTCCCAGCGTGCCGCCGGCAGCCCCGTAGGCATTGGCATATATATCCGTGCCGTGAATTCGGTCGGCATTCAGACCGTACTGATACAGGTAGTAAGCGGCCAGCACACTGACGACGGCATTGACGATCTGCTCGAATATCTGGGAAAGGGCGGTGGGAATCATCGTCCCCTGCCCCTGGAAGTACCCTCTGAGCACGCCCAGGATCGCCATAAAGAAGATGGCCGGGGCCAGAACGCGGATCGCCGTCGCCGCCTCAGGCATATTTAAAACGGTATGGGCAAAAAATCCTGCTCCCACATAGGTGATAATGCCAGCTATGGCGCCGACAATCAGGGCGAAAAACAGGGTTCCGGTAAAGACACGATAGGAATTGCGGTACTCTCTCACCGCAAGCTTTGCCGCCACCAGCTTGGATACGGCCAGCGGGAGGCTGTAGGAAGATAAAAGCAGAATAATATTGTAGATTTGATAAGCGGCCGAATAGACGCCGATTCCTTCCTGCCCCAGGATGTTGGTCATCGGAACGCGGTATACCAGGCCGATCAGCCGGACGATAATACCGGCCACCGCCAGGATGCTCCCCTGGACCAGAAAGTTGGATCTTCCCTTCTTTTTAACTTGCATAGGCACTCTTCCATTTCTCGGCAGGTCCGCCGCAGTTTTTGTTTATGCAGACGGCATGGAAAAACTGCGGTCCCTGCATTTTTTCTTATGTATTTGAGGAGCTTTTTTTACTCGATAACCGTGTCGTCCTGGTTATCCGTCAGCACGGTGCAGACCCAGGTCTTTCCCGGATTGATCTCCAGCTCATTGCCGTCCATGTCATAGTAGGCCGTGGGCTCATACTCCACACCGCCCTTCCAGGTAATCGGAACAGCCTTGCCCTGGGTGATATAGTAGCCGTCGCCCTCCGCCCAGATGTCGATCCAGAGATAGGGGGTCGTTTCGTAATAATATTGCCAGTCGCAGTACTGGATGATGATATTGTCGGTGTAGACCTGCTCCCCGTCCAGATCGTCGATCTGTTCCTCGCCATATTCAAAGCGGAGGTAGCGGCCTGTCTCCGGGTCGTACTCAAAATAAGCGTCGTTCTGCTTATAGCCCGGATAAATGTATTCCGCCGTCGTCCCGTCTTCCAGGGTAACCGCGCCGGGCTCGTCGGCAAAGAGGAAAACGCCGCGGTCATAATCCGCCTCGTGGTCGGTGCGGTAGCCCATCTGCTCGATGCCGGCCGTCAAACCTTCGGCGCTGGTATAGGCATTGTGGGGCGCCCTGCGGTCGGTGGTGCGGTAATAGACGGTGTTGCCGATGCCCAGAACGCCGTTTAAATTATCGATCTGATCCAGATAGATATTGGCGTAATCGCACTGCCCGTAATGGGCGTAGATGCTGTCCCACTGCTCCGACCAGAAAACAAAATAGGTGCGGGCGCTGCGGACCGAGCCGATTTTCTCCAGATCGTCATAGTCGTCATAAATCCCCATCAGACGGGTGATCATTCCTTCCACCGGGGCCTCGTAGATCACGCCGGCGCGGTTGATGGAGGTCTGGGGAAGGGCCTGCTCCAGATTGTTGAGCATAACGGCCACCGGGCGGCGGTCCACCTTCTCTTCCTCCTCCCACAGGCCGGTTAAGTAGCTCTTCTTTTCTCCCTCATGGGTCTCCACCGGCTCCGTAGGCGCCTCGGTTTCCGGGGCCTCCGTCTCCGGCGCGGCCGTCTCGGCCACGGTCTGCGCCTGCGTCTGCTGCGAAACATCCACATCGGCCTCGCTGCTGCAGGCAGCCAGAGCCAGGCAGGCGAAAAGCAGAGTCAGCGGTAATATCCTGCGTCGTATTTTCATTCTTTATCCCATCCTTTAACTTTGTACTATTTAATGATTTTTCTTATCGATATATTCCCAAACGGTCCATGATGACCCGCTGGCGCTCCTCCATCCGCAGCCGCTCCTCTTCCTCCATATGGTCGTAGCCGCACAGGTGCAAGAGGCTGTGCACAACCAGGAAGGCGAACTCCCTCTCCAGCGAATGGCCGTAAGCGTCCGCCTGCTCCCGCACCTTCTGCGCGGAAAGCATCATATCGCCTAACATCAGCTCTCCGCTGTCCGGGTCGAAATAATCCTCCGCATGCTCTTCCAGGCCGGAGAAATCCGAGGGCTTCGCATATTCCACCGTGGGAAACGAAAGAACGTCCGTCGGGGCGTCCACCCCGCGGAATTCCCGGTTCACCTCCTGAATCGAGGCGTTGTCGGTGATCACCACATTGATCTGCGCCTCATAGGGGCAGTTCTCCGCCTCCATCACGGCCTCCAGGCATCTCTCGGCCAATTCCTCACAGGGGATATCCAGGGACTGGCCCGCTTCAAATTCCAGATAACAGGTCATGAATATCTCTCCCTTCCCGCGCCGTGAGGCGGCCGCCCGGAATATCTCTCATCCCGGCGAGAGGCGCCGCGGCCCGTTCCCCGCCCCGTATCCCGTCCCCCCGACGGAGGGCGGAAATCCGAAGGGCGCTTCGTCTTTTCCAATTTTGCCTCATAGGCGTCGTAAGCATTGACGATCTTCTGCACCAGAGGATGACGAACGATATCCAGGCTGCTCAAATGCACCAGGGCGATATCCTCGATATCCTTTAGTACCTTTAAGGCCACCTCCAGTCCCGACTGGGTGTCGGCAGGCAGGTCTCTCTGGGTCATGTCGCCGGTAACCACCACCTTCGACCCAAAGCCGATGCGGGTCAGAAACATCTTCATCTGCGCCGGCGTCGTATTCTGGGCCTCATCCAGAATGATAAAGGCATTGTCCAAGGTACGTCCGCGCATATAGGCCAGAGGAGCCACCTCAATCAATCCCTTCTCCGCGTTATGCAGGTAAGAATCCGCCCCCATGATCTGATACAAAGCGTCGTAGAGCGGACGCAGATAGGGGTCGATCTTGCTCTGCAGATCCCCCGGCAGAAAGCCCAGCTTTTCGCCGGCCTCAATGGCCGGCCGGGTCAGGATAATCCGGTTTACCTCGTTGTTCTTAAAAGCCTGGATTGCCATCGCCATCGCCAGATAGGTCTTGCCGGTTCCGGCAGGGCCTATTCCGAATACGATCATCTTATTCCGGATCGCGTCCACGTACTCCTTCTGCCCGATGGTTTTCGGCTTCACCGGCTTCCCGTTGATGGTACGGCAGATGATATCCTTGTCAATCTCTAAGAGCTGATCGTCCTTCTCCTCAAAAGCCAGGGAGAGGGCGTAATCCACGTTCTGCTCGCTGATGGCATTGCCCCGCTTGGACAGCTCCAGCAGATTGTTGACGACGGTCTTCGCCTTCTGCACGACGCTGTCCGGACCGATCAATTTAAGCTCCCCGTCCCGGGAGACCATGGTCACGTTCAGCGTGCGCTCAATTTTTTTCATATAGCTGTCAAATGGACCGCACACATTTTTCTCATGTTCGGTAGGAATATCGATGATAGATTCCACGATACTCATTCCTGCTGCTTTATTCCTCCTGCTCTCCTGTAGTCTGGGCGAGGGGCGCCTCCTGGCCGATCTCTTCGATCAGGGAAAAACTGCCCTGTGTGATACACTCTCCACCCATCATATCTATTCTAACATTATTTTCAATAATTTGTACCCCTTTTTCCAACAAATTTTGCACATATGTTTCCAGTTTCTCCTCCGCCCGCGCCCGCGCCTCTTCCTCGCTGTATAAAGCCGTCTGCTCCTCATACTCCCGCAGGGCGGTCCACTGCCAGCGGACCGGCAGAAAGAAATCCTCCCCGATGGACAGCTGCCCCTGCTCCGAAACCGTATCGTACACCGAAAATCCATGGATGTTTCCGTCCAGAAAAAGCCTCCTGCCGAAAATCCACAGCGTCAGCTGGTACCTTTCCGCCCCGGTATACCATTTCACCTGGTGCTCCAGAGGAAAACGGTCCTCATAGGCGAGGGTGGTAGAGGCTTTTACCGTTGCGTCCGCCTGCACCTGGTGCTCGCCGGTTTTTTCCCCGCTGTCGTTGTAGAGCTCCACGACGCCGGAAACCAGCACCTGTCCCGCCGTCACCGTATCCCCGGCCTTTACCTGGGGCGTCCCGCTGCGGGTGATAATCTCCGTAATCACCCCGTCCTTTGCCGCAACCAGATCGCAGGGCGTCTCCTCCACCGGCTCTGCCGCGAGTATGCCGGTATTTTCCCGCAGCTGCACAATCAGCCTCGTCCCCTTAATCTGAGCGGAAACCCAGGTGATTTCCGGGTAGGTCTCCCGCAGCAAAAGTTCCAGGCTGTCGCAGACAATCCCGCTTTTTTCCATCCCCGTCTCATAGCCTGCATCCCGCAGCGTTTCCAAGAGAAGTTCATCGGTGAAATAAGAATTCCCGTCAAAATCGATGGCCCAGATTCGCAGCGACATCAGATACAGAAGGGCAAGGCAGAGAAAAATCCCGGCGGCAAAGAGGCTGCGGCCGCGGTGACGGCGCAGGAAAAAGGGCAGCCCCCTCTTTTCCAGAATCACCAGGCGGCTCTTCGATTTGCGGACAAAGCCCACCATCTGTTTAAAATCCGAGGCCCTCACCAAAAACCGGTATTTCCCGCCCACGTTTACCAGTTCCCGCAGCTCAATCCGGTTGTAGCTGCATAAATTCAAAAGCCTTTCCGGCGAGTAGCCGGACAGTTCCACCAGCAGATAGCCCTGCATCCAGCGCATGAGACGATTCATGACTTCCCCCTTAGCGGTAATACCGTATATCCGTGATTTTCCCGGTGATTTTTATCTCTTCGGCGGTATAAAAAGCAATATCCAGGTTTGTCCCTGTAATCTGTATCTTGCAGGGCCTTGCCTGGAGCTTAATCATCTCTTTCCCGTATTCGATTATCCCCTTATGGTTTTCAATAAATAAACAGCTGTCCCCGAAGGAGGACAGCACAGCCGCGCCTGAGACCAGCTCCCTGGGAAGTCCCAGGGAGACGGCCATATTTTCCAACCGATCATTCATCTGTCTTCCCGCTCCGGCTCCGTGTTACTTCATCATATGAGCGGGAGAATTGTCCATATGCTTTCCCTTATTCTGCTTTCCCTTATCGGGGGGAGCTTCCTTTATCGGGGGGAGCCGACAAAAAACAGGGCGACGGTGCCCGGACCGGAATGGGCCCCGATGGTGGAGCCGATGAAGTTGATTAAAAAGGCGTCGATGCCGCACAGCTCCTTCACCTTATCGGCCACATACCGGGCGTCCTCTTCGCAGTCGCCGTGGCTGATAAAGACGATATCGTTCTCTCCCTCAAAGCCCTTTATCTGCTTCTGCATCCGTTCCACCAGGGCATGAAGGGATTTCTTTCGTCCCCGCACCTTGCCGATGGCAACCAGATGCCCCTCGTCGTCCACATGGAGAACCGGCTTGATCCCGGCGAGGGAGCCGACAATCGCCGTGGCCTTGGATACCCGTCCGCCGCGGTAAAGATGAAACAGGTCGTCGACGGTAAAATTGTGGCAGATTTTCAGCTTTATTTCTTCCGCGTAAGCGGCCGCCTCTTCGAGGGTAGCTCCCGCTTTCTTCTTCTGCAGAACCTTGTGCACTAAGAGGCCCTCGCCCAGGGAGGCGCACAGGGAATCCACCACGACAACCTTCGCCTCCGGCCTCTCCTCCATAATCTGATCCGCCGCAATCTGCGCACTGCCGCAGCTGCCGCTGAGCCCCGAAGAAAAGGCGATATACAGGATATCATAGCCCTCCTCCACCTTCTTTAAGAAGGCTTCCCTGACCTCCTCCGGGTTAACCTGGGAGGTGGTGGGCATGGAGCCGTTTCGCATCTTCGCATAAAACTCCCGCACCGGCAGCTCGTTGGCCTGGTTGTAGGTCTGCCCGTCGATGGTATAGCTTAAATACACTTCCTCCAAATGGTTTTCTTTCAAATAATCCGCCGGCAAGTCCGCTGTATTGTCGGTGAAAACCACATAATCTCGCATGATTGGTTATCCTCCTTAATCTCTGTTTGAGACGCGAGGATAGGCCGAACGGCTTTCCTGCGTCAGCTCGATTCTATCACAGGAAGGCGTTGAGCGCAATGTAAATGTGAGGCGGTTATTCCTCAAATTCATCGTCATCATAATCTACTTTCATCTGCTCCCGCTGCCTGTCCATACGGTCATACGCCTCCATCAGCTCCTCGTAAGAGGCATACGGCTCCAGCCCCAACTCCTCCCAAGAAATACCATAGGGAGCGCCGCCCTCCGTATATCCGGCGATGAAGGCAAATCTATCATCTTGAAATTCATTGAAATCGGGCTGTTCCTGCTGCTTTTGCAGGTGCTTCCGGCGGATACGTTCCGCTTCGCTGGCCTTCACAGCGTCCAGATATTCCTGCGTGAACTCCACGCCGATTGCTTTCAAGTCAGAGATGGCCGTCATAATGTCCACATGGAACCGCTTGCGGTAATTTCTCACCATGTGCTTCGGTGTTCCATTATAGGTCAGTATCCACTGACGGGCTTTCTTCAGCCGAATTCCTTTTGGCTGGGTGGTCTTACGGTTGGTTAATTCCTTTTTCGCCACAACACTTACTCCTGATAGAGTGACTTCCCAAACTCATAAGCTTCTGCCAGGTGGGACGTCTTATCTATTTGCGGTTTTCCGTCGGTATCTCCACAGCCTCCAGCCAGTACCATCCCCATATCATGAAAACCGATATAATTGATGATCGCAAATTTATAGTAAGACACCGCCTGCTCATATGTCCAGAAGAAATTGTCTGCCGAGGTCATCAGCAGTGCCGCATCTTTTACAGGGTATTTCTCGTAGCGCCCCAGCGGCGGATTATCGTCTTCCTCTGCAATACAGTAGAAGCGCTCGATAAATGCTTTGATTTTAGATGAAAGCGTCCAAAAGAGCAGCGGGGACGCAAATACAATCAGGTCTGCACTCTTGATTTGAGGTACGATTGCATTGAAATCATCTTTCTGGACACATGGCTTGCCGTAACGGCAGGCATTACAGCCGATACAGCCATTAACCGTCATTTTATTCAGAGAAATAAGCTCAACGTTGTGTCCTGCCTCCATCGCTCCACGCATAAAGGCATCCACTAATTGCCGTGTATTGCCCTTTGGCCTTCCGCCCCCAAGCACAACTAGTATATTCTTCATAATCACCTCCGCAAACTGGATTTATAAAGTAAAATGTTTCTTCATTCGTGCATACAAGGTTTGTTTATCCTCATCAAGCAATAAAACCTCTTTTTTTAGAGCATAGTGATGAGCAAATTCGGTATCTATGTACGAGTGATTGTTAATTGATATTGCATTTTTATATCGTGGTCTCACATGCAAATGCAAATGAGGATTTGGCGTTGCTTCTTTGTAAAAGTTATTCAATAAACAGCTCCAATTACTTAACTCAGCTCCTAATATGTCCTTGTAGATATATTCTAATCTATCTATAATTGTTTTCAATTCAATCCATTCAGAAATATCCAGTTCCGAAAGACTTCCGCAATGTCTATTCAGCACCAAAATACATCTGCCTACATAATCCTGCACATCTGCTAAATAAACAGACCAATATAATGATTTATGCAGCAGCCATTCGGATTCTTTATAATCACACCATTCGCACATGCTTATCATTCACACCTTCAAATTCCAATTTTTTCGATTTGATTATACTTGGAAATTAGGAACAATTCAACCACAGAAGCGAGCCAACAAATTAAGCCTACCGAATTAAGGAAAGTAGGTATCACTCATATGCCGAATTCCCGTCTCAGTTCGGCATCCACCTCATCCGCTGTATAGGTCTTTCCGAATTTCATGGATTCGATTCCCTTCATAAGCTCTGCGTCTAACTGATCACGAGTCATACTGCCGACAGCAGTCGGTTTTCCGGATGGGAACCGAAGTTCAAAGGGCTGAGACAGGATGCTTTCTGCTTTTTCCTTTAACTCCGTATCAATACGGGCATAAACCGCGGATGTATTTGCCATATTCATCACTTTCCTTTGTATATATTACACTCATTTTTGCGGATAAACGCAAGCGATTGCAAGCAATATTGCGTTTCAAAGACATTTCTCTGGTCATCTTCGTGTTCCATCATCCTTAAATGTCTTTTTCAATGCGGACTCCGTTGGAAAGATTGATGCGATTAAAACTATACATTGAATTGTTGCAAGAATGCCCCCAATGATTCCTATCGTTTTTTCACTGCTTTGATAGAATGGAATATATATTAGAGCAGACAGAACAAGCATTATCAACCCCAATTTCCACCAGAGCCGACCGCAATAATCGTGTGCAAATTTCCATGTGTCCATATTTTTCATGGATCGAGCTGTCCTATACCCCATTACGCTATTTATATTTTTAGGGCAGTGCTTCCACATCATTCTTCCGGCAATAAGCATAACAACAGGAATCAGCAAATCACATAGCAGCATAAACCACCAAAACCACATACATATTTTCCCCCTGTAAATCCCGATTTGTTGATCATATTATACTTAAAAATCATGAATCATTCAATCATAGAAAGCGGCAAAGCATGTTATTGCCAAATTCCTCACACTTGCTATAATAATATTGAAACTCCGTAACGCATAAGCAAAAGGTGCAGCAGCGCCTTATTATTATCATGTTAATGAAAGCCACAGTCGACGATATAAAGAAATATGGAGAATTCGCCTATCATCTTGCACGGAATCCTGCAAAGTCAAGCTATCCCACTTACTGCGACGGCATAAAATCGAAGGCGGACTTTCTGGATGCAGCGAGCCGTGCTGCCGCGAGCAAAACGTCAGAATTACTGCTGTTTTCCATAGATGGAAACGTCTTGGGATGGATTTCTTATTTCTGGATCCCGGAAGACAGATATCTGCAGCTTAGCGGCTGCAATATCCATCGCCAAACGGAGCAGGCGTTAGCAGAGCTTCTGGAGCGGCTCGAAATCTCCTTTGCCGGTTATACGGCCTATTTTGGCTATCCGGGCGAGAACCATGAGGCTCTCCGCTTTCTTCAGGGACACGGTTTTCGATGCACGGAACAGTCCTGGAACCATTCTTTTTTCTTTGAAGGATACAAACCGGCGGATTACGCTTCAAACATCGAGGCAATTTCCCGTCAGAACTTTGCTAAATTCTGGGCTGTGTATCACACAGATTCCGAAACCTATTGGAACTGTGACCGTATTTTTGAAACGCTGGAGGATTGGTCCGTCTTTGTGTACAACAGCGGCGGCGCACCGATCGCCGCAATATTCCTGACAGGCGCCAACGGTCATTTTGAGATTTACGGAATGGAATTTGCCGACGGAATCTTTCGGGAAGATATATCCCGCGAGCTGCTGAAAGCTTCTTTATGCGCAAGCAAACGCCGGGGCGCAAAATATATGACGTACTTCTGCAAAGAGAAAGAAAAGCGCCTTTTGCGTGAACTCGGATTCAAGTGCGTCGGGCCGTATGTTCTATATATCAGAACTTTATGAAAGAGCGCTGACAATCGGAATCTAACGGAGGTATTCTATGAGCGTATGCACGTTTATCGCTTCGGATCATCCTTTAACGGAGGCCGCTCCGGTTCGGGATTATCCAAATAAAATAAATATCGATACTGGCACGATAGATGACGGCGGCGCAGATGACAACTATTTTCTGTATCTCTTTGAAGATGTCCGGGACTATACCGACAAGAAATATGGAGTTTATCTGGAGTGGGATTATACGGAAGGCAGAGCGAAACAGCTTATTGCATATATGAAAAATGCCCTGCAGGATACGGCTTCGATCGAACTCTGGCATGTGTGGTTAATGGATTATTATGAATGGGAGGACAGACCTGTAATTCATAAGCAAACCATTTGCATCGATGAACTTACCGCAAAACATATCCGGGAAATGGATGAGGCAGAGATTTGGAATACTCCGGATAAAATGTATCCCGACAGACCGTCTTTCTATTGTCTGGAAATCAAAAAGCACGATTCGGGGAGGCGTCATTTTTCGATTGATGCGGAAAACCTGTACTGGATTGACGGGAGCGCAGACGACCCGGAGGATCTTTGCCTGCACGGCCTTGCCATGGCCTGCATTGGCGGGGAGAGGCTGGAATATGACTGCACCGTCAGCGCCACGGCCCTGTATCTGCTCAAAACGCTGACCGAAGACCACATAATCCATGAGGATATCCAGATGCTGCCCTGCTGCGGACATTTCTACGTTCCCGATAATGCGCTTGAAAATGTGTATATCAGCGGCTGCGGCAACGGAATCGATTGGACGGTAAAGCATAACGGCCGCAATGTCATCCTGATTTCGGAAAGCGGGACGGAAACGACGGTTTCCCTGGAGGAATACCGGCAGGAGGTGTATCGGTTTGCCGATAAAATCGAGAGGTACTATCAATCGTGTTCGCCGAAGATATTGCCGGACGACCCGTTTACCCGTGACGGATACACTGCGTTTTGGAACGAGTGGCACAGACGGAGGAATGCCTAAATGAAACAATTTGCTATTCAAATGATCGACCTTTGCGTTTCATCGGAATGGTGGAAAAAGATAATGGGACATTTTGTAAGGGTTGGAGACTCGTTTGAGATTCGCTGCTGGAAAGAGGAAACCGCTGAAACGGAAGAGGCTTCCTTATACGGCACTGCCATTGACGATAAAAATGAAGTGTCGATCAAAGGCTTCGTGACAAAAGAACTGCTGGCAGAATGGCTGGCAGAAGAACCCGCCGATAAAAGCATCTATAATAAGATGACGAAATATTTTACCATCCATGTAGAAAATGAACTTTGCGATATCTGGAGCGAGCATTATGGAACAGAGATGGTGATCGATGTCCGATCGGATACGGATGTCGAATTTTTGGAACAGGTAATGGGGCAATACCCCGAAAGCTTCAGCATCGGAATATTTTAGGAGGAATCCATATGACTTACGAGATCATAAGGCTGACGGACAGGCCGGAATGGAAGGAGCAGGCCGCGTCCTGGTTTCATGAAAAATGGGGCATACCAAAGGAAGAATATCTAAACAGCATGGAAGAATGTCTGGAAGAAAAAAGCCCCGTGCCCCAGTGGTATCTGGCTGTCGAAGACGGAAGGATCATCGGCGGGATGGGCGTAATCGAAAATGATTTTCACGAAAGAAAGGAGCTCGCTCCCAACGTCTGCGCCGTCTACACGGAAAGAGACAGACGGGGCAGAGGAATCGCCGGCGCCCTTCTCCAATTCGTCTGCGAGGACATGAAAGCGCAGGGGATCGACACTCTCTATCTTTTGACCGACCATACTTCCTTCTATGAAAGATACGGCTGGGAGTTTTTGTGCATGGTCCAGGGGGAAGGCGACGAGGAACCGTCGCGGATGTATGTCCATTTCTCCCGGAGAAGAGGGGCTACCTCTTCTCCAGCTCCTCGGTAATCTCCTTCCAGGGGATTTCTTTCTCCGCCAGAAGCACCATCATGTGATACAGAAGATCGGCCGCCTCATACTTTACTTCCTCCGGATCCGGATTCTTGGCCGCAATAATCAGTTCGGCCGTCTCCTCTCCCACTTTTTTCAGGATCTTGTCGATTCCCTTGTCAAAAAGATAGTTAGTATAGGAGCCCTCCTTGGGATGGGCCTTTCGATCCGCGATCACCTGCTCCAACTCCTCGAATACCGAGCGGGAACTGTGCTCGGTCGCTTCTCTCTGCCAGACCGGCCGGAAGAAACAGGAGTAGGAACCGGTGTGGCAGGCGGCTCCCACCTGCACCACCCGCGCCAGCAGGGTGTCCCAGTCGCAGTCGGCGTGAAGGGAGCGCATATATTGGAAATGGCCGGAAGTCTCCCCCTTCACCCACAGGCTCTGCCGGCTGCGGCTGAAATAAGTCATCCGTCCGGTTACAAGCGTCCGCTCATAAGCCTCCTCGTTCATATAGGCCATCATCAGCACCTGGCCGGAATGCACGTCCTGGACGATGCAGGGGACCAGGCCGTCCGCCCCCTTTTTTAAGGCGGAAAAAAGCGGGTAATCCTCCCCTTCTTCTAAAACCAGCTGCTTCGCCGCATCGTAAAGGGCCGTCCGGCCCTTGCCAAAACGGGCCTGCGCCTCCTCATACACCGCCATCTGCCCCGCGTCGTCCTTTTGGAACATAACGGCGGCCGCCCCGGCATAAAGATATTTTTTTACATCCTCCAGGCGGCGGATGAAGCCGCCGGCCATTACGGGGAAGGGATTCCGGCTGGTGTAGAGGCGGATCTGGCCGATTGCCTGCTCATGCTCCTCGTCCGTCTGCGACCGGTCAAAGAAAAAGCCCAGGGAGGCCCCATCCCCTTCGATTTCAGCAAAATAAGCCGCCGCATCCGAAACCAACTCGCCTGTCAGGCGAAAAACCTTATCTCCCTTTAAAACCAACGCTTTCTGACAGGAATACTCTCTTATCATCTCCGCCGCCTCTCCATTTTCTCGAATTCCTTCACCGCCTGGGCAAGGTCGATCTTTCTCTCATACAGGGCCTTTCCGATAATAGCCCCGGCAATTCCCGCCTCGCTTAGCCGGCGAAGGTCGTCCATCGAAGATACGCCGCCGGAGGCGATGACCGAAAGCCCCGTCTCGTCCTGCAGCTTCTTTGTCGCCTCCACATTGGGGCCGGAAAGCATTCCGTCGCGGGAGATATCCGTGTAGATGATGGTCAGCACCCCCATATCCCGCATCCGACGGGCCAGTTCGTTCGCTGTGATCCGGCTTACCTTTTCCCAGCCCCGCACAGCCGCCATCCCGTCCTTTGCGTCGATTCCCACAGCAATCCGCTCTGCGCCGAAGCGTTCCACCGCTTTTCGCACAAATTCCGGTTCTTCCGCCGCCCTGGTGCCGATGATCACCCGTCTCACCCCCAGGGAAAGGGCCTCCTCGATGTCGCCGAAGGAACGGATTCCTCCGCCTAACTGCACCGGGATATGGAGCCGGCGGACGATCTGGCGGATGCAGGGGCCGTTGGCCCTGCGCCCCATTGCCGCCCCGTCCAGGTCGACCAGATGCAGATAGGAGGCTCCCTTTTCCTCCCAGAGAGCCGCCACCTGGGAAGGGGTATCCGAATAGATCCGCGCTTCGTCGAAACGGCCCTGGTTTAAGCGCACGCAGCGCCCGTCCTTTAAATCAATCGCTGGATACAGCTGCATCACAATTCTCCCTTCGTGGATAATACGCCCGTAATTCTTTCGTCCCTCTGCACCGCTGCGCCAAGGGCACGGCCGAAAGCCTTAAAGATGGCCTCGCACAGATGATGGGTGTTTCCCTCCTCCAGCTGCTTCACATGGAGGTTCATCCCGGCCGAGTAGGTCAGGGCATAGAAAAATTCCCGGATCGTCTCCGTCTCAAGGGTTCCCAGGCGCTCCGCGCTAAAATCCGCCTTCCACTTCAGGTAGGGGCGGCCGCCCAGATCCAGGGCGCATAAAACCAGGGTTTCATCCATCGGCAGGATGCAGGAGCCGAAACGGACGATCCCCTCCTTATCGCCCAGAGCCTGCCGGATGGCCGTTCCCAGCACGATTCCCGCATCCTCCACGGTATGATGGCAGTCCACCTCCAGATCTCCTTTTATCTCGATCTCCAGGTCAAACAGGCCATGGCGGGAAAAGCTTTTAAGCATATGGTCAAAAAAACCGATGCCGGTGGATACCCGGCTTTCGCCGCTCCCATCCAGATTCAAAGTAAGCTTGATATCCGTCTCCTTAGTCTTTCGCTCGACGCTGGCTCTCCGTTCCATCTTCAATCCGTCCATCCTCAGTCCGCCTCCCCATCCATCTTCCGCTTATCGTCTTTGCTCCGTTTCCGGTTCGTCTCCTGCCGAATCGCAATGGAGGCGGCATGGGCCGTCAGCCCCTCCTGTCTGGCGAAGCGGATCACATCGTCGGAGGCCGCCTGCAGTTCCTCCTTCGTATAGGCGATAATGCTGGATTTTTTGACAAAATCATCCACCGACAGCGGCGAGAAAAAGCGGGCCGTCCCGTTGGTGGGCAGCACATGGTTGGGCCCGGCGAAGTAATCGCCCAGAGGTTCGCTGGAATAGGAACCCAGGAAGATGGCCCCCGCATTCCGGATGCGCGGCATGATCTGAAAAGGAGCCCGCGTCATGATCTCCAGATGCTCCGAGGCAACGGCGTTGACCGCCGCGATGGCGTCCTCCATATTGTCGGCCACCAGGATGTATCCGTACTTTTCCAGGGATTTCTCGATGATTTCCCTGCGTTCCAAAAGCTCCGCCTGCTCATGCACCAGGGCGGAAACCTGGGCGGCCAGTTCCTCCGAGGTCGTCACCAGGATGGCGCTGGCCATCTCGTCATGCTCTGCTTGGGACAGCAGGTCCGCCGACACATAGCGGGGATCCGCCGTCTCGTCGGCCAGGACCAGAATCTCGCTGGGCCCTGCGATGGAATCGATGCCCACGTAGCC
>CALWRE010000151.1 GCA_944383835.1 uncultured Lachnospiraceae bacterium
TTCCAGTCCTTGGCGTTGTCGGAGTCAATGGACAGGCCGTCCCGAGTGGCGGTCAGCAGCACGTCGCAACCGTCGTCATAGAGCACATAAGTGCCGCCGGGGATCAGACCCACATCGGCGGTGCCGGCGGACAGGGCCTCGCCTACCGCCTCATAGCTGGTGCCGACGGTAATCTCAACCTCTCCGATGTCATAGCCAAGGGTGGCCAGCTCATCGGTGAGCAGCTGCTTTAACGGCTCGGTAGCGGTGATGATTTCCTCCGGCTCGCGGGAAGGTACGAAGGCGATGCGCAGCGTATCGATCTGTACATTGGCGCTGCCTGCGCCCTCCGTGCCTGCGTTCTCCGTGCCTGCTGCGTTTGCGGTTTCGGATGCGGCAGAGGTGGTTTCGCTGCCGGCTCCGCCTGAGCAGCCTGCCAGAAGGCTGCCGCAGAGAACCCCCGTCAACAGAAGGGAAAGCAATTTCTTCATCATGTTTCCTCCTTAGTCATTCGTTTTTGTTCTTGGTTTATTATTGTAAGAGAAAATATCTCTTGCAAACAGGATTAAAACGGGATTATGCGGTGTCCCCGATTTTTAAATGGGGCGGCACCATAACGGTCACGGGCTGCGTCCGGCGCTGTTTAATCCGGCCGAATAAAAGCTCCAGTGCGTTTTCCCAGACATAGTCGGGATATACTTCCAGGCAGGTACCCGTCGGCCATTTGCTTTCCAGGGTCGGGATATCCTGGTAGATGATAACGGCCACATCCTTGGGGACGCGGAGCTTTAACGCGCGGAATGCCTCCAGAGCCCCTTCGGCCACCTCGTCGTTGCCCAGCAGGACTGCCTCGGCCAGGGTGTGGTTTTTTACGGCCTCTTCCGCCAGCTGGTAGCCGCTCTCCCGGCTGATTTCCCCCACATGAAAGGTCTGGGGGTCATACTGCCCGCGGGCTTCCAGAATCCTTCGGATCGCAGCCAGGCGCCGCGTCCCGATGGGACCGTTCGGCCCCTCGTAGATTCCGCCGATATAGCCCAGGCTGGCGTACTGCTTTTGATCGAGAAGATAGGAGACGGCCTTCTGCTGCCCCTGGTCAAAATCAACCTGCACCTGGTCGAATTCATAATTGTGCTGGTGCGAGTTGACAAAAACGATGGCAAAGGACAGGGAGCGAAGGAAGTCCATTTCCGCCTCGCTGAAAACGCCGAAGGCGATAATGCCGTCAACCTTCTGCGCTTCTCCAAAAGTCAGCCGTACAAAGGCGACGTCATACTGGTCCGTCATCATCTGCACCAGGCAGGACAGGGTCGAAAGGCGCACATTGTGCCGGTCCGGCCGTATAATCCGCCAATCTGCGACGCCGATTACCAGATGGGTTTTGCGCTCCGCCGCCCGGCGCTGTCTGGGCGATACATAGCCAAGGCTGTGGGCAGCCTGGAAAATCCGCGTGCGCACTTCGGCGCTCACCGAAATATTGTCGTCTTTATTCAGCACTCTTGACACGGTTGCAACGGACACCTGCGCCGCTTGGGCAACGTCCCGGATTGTCGCCATTTTGCCACCTCCGTTTCTCATTTCGATTTCATTATATTTGTTTCAAGCATAAAGTCAACCTATTTTACTAAAATTTTACTAAAATATAAAGAGGGCATAACAAATCCTTCGCTCCGTCCGGACGAGCCCGGCCGTTTTGCGCCCGCCCTGGCCGCCGGATGCGCCTGGCCGTTGACCAGGACAGGAATGCGGGCATCGAATTGAAAAATAATCTGATTAAGAAATTCTTTCTTTTTTCCGGCGCTTTGCTTTCAAAATGACCGCTATACTGTAGGCAGAAAACGGAGAATGGAATGCGCTGGGCGTGCGCCAGGATTGTTTTGACACATCTATGCCGATACCGTATAATGGGGGGAGTGAGGTGAAGAGAAAATGTACAATATTTTAGTTTGCGACGACGATAAGGAAATTGTGGAGGCCATAGAGATTTACCTTTCCCAGGAGGGGTATCACATCTTCAAGGCCTATGACGGCGTGGAGGCTTTGAACATTCTGAAAAAGAATGATATCCACCTGCTGATCATCGACGTGATGATGCCGAAGCTGGACGGGATCCGGGCTACGATGAAGATTCGGGAGTACAGCGGCATCCCGATTATCATCCTGTCGGCCAAATCGGAGGACGTGGATAAGATTCTGGGCCTCAATATCGGGGCCGACGACTATGTGACCAAGCCCTTCAATCCTCTGGAGCTGGTGGCCAGGGTCCGCTCCCAGCTGCGCCGCTACACGCAGTTAGGCACGCTCAATATGGAGAGTGAGACGGTTTACCGCACCGGTGATCTTTGCGTTAACGACGACGAAAAGACGGTCACCGTGGACGGGGAACCGGTCAAGCTCACGCCCATGGAATACAATATTCTCCGCTTTCTCGTAATCAACGCGGGCCGGGTGTTCTCCATCGAACAGATTTATGAAAATATCTGGAACGAGGAGGCGATCGGCGTGGAAAACACGGTCGCTGTGCACATCCGCCATATCCGCGAAAAAATCGAGATTGATCCCAAGAATCCCCGCTACCTGAAGGTGGTCTGGGGCCTGGGATATAAGGTGGAGAAGATTTAATGAAGGAAGAAAAAAACAGAGAAGAAAACGTAAGGGAGTTAAGGGAGCGGGAGGAGCAGGATAAGGAGCAGGCTAAGAGCGAAAGGAACGGAAACGGGCCGAACAAAAATGTCAGGCCCAAAAAGATAATCGCCTCTCTCTTGGTGGCTGTCAGCATGGCCGTGATTGCGATTATGGCCGGCAATCTGATTATCCTGTCCCGGACCACCCAGGCCATGAACGTAGACTGGGACGACTGGATTTCCAACCGGGATTATGAGGACAGCTTTACCCTGTCCGTCCATGTGCAGGACGATATGCGGCAGATTCTGCGCTATATCGGTTTAAAGCAGCGTTTGGAGGAGGCGGACGGCTCCCTCAATCTGGACCGCCCGGCCCTGGTGGTGATGAATGCGGAGGGCAGGACGGAAACCTACACGATGCGGGAGCTGGTGGCCATGGGGGAAGAGCTGGGCATCTACGTCTATGACGGAGGCGTGAGCCGGGACGACAGCTACGATACGTACTACGGCTATTACGGCTACGAGGATTCTTATATCCAATATAACATCAGCTATAACAGCGCCGACCGCGTGCAGGTCCTGTGGAGTCTGATGGATGCACAGGACGCTTCTGCCGGAATCGGAGAGGATGTCTGGGCCGTGCGTCAGCAGAAGATCGACGCTGCTTTGGAAGCCCCTCATACCCTTTCTGCCCTGGTGCCGGGGGATGAGGAGCTTACCCTTTATACAACGCAGGAGCTGATTGACCTGGCTCGTGGGGTGCTTGGCGAAAATGGGGAGGGAGATATCCTGACCGAGAGCCTGATCGACGGCTGGCAGGAGGAACTCGATGCGATCCGCCGGAATGAAGGAAGCGGGGGAGGACTGTCCGGGGAGATGTCCTCGCCGGGAACAGAGAGCACGGAGGAAGAACTGGCGGCCGATATAAGTTCTGAGGAGGAGAGCCTTCGCTCCGCCATGCAGGAGATTCTGAACAGCGTGCGCGAGGAGCAGCTGGAGAATAGCCAGTATATCCAGAGGCTGTGCGTCGATTTCCTGCTGAATTACCTGCAGGATTATTATGACTGCCGCAGCCGGATCGACGGAACGGATTCCAATCTTTCCTGGCAGATCGTACTGACCTCCGGGGAGGCCAGCAAGACATACAGCGACGCCGACACGGCTGCCGCGGGGGAAAGCCTTGCGCTGTCCCAGGATATGAACGTATATTACGCCTATAACAGCACCAACCAGAGGATCGACAGCACCCTCCAGAGCTGGACCTGGGATGAATTCATCAGCATGCTGAAAAATTACACCTACCTGGATTACACCGGCTCGACTATTGTCTGCGGGCTGAACACGGCCGATATGGCCTACGAGGACGCATACAGCGTGGAGCGGGACAGTTACCTGGGCTACCGTAGCAGCGTGTTCGGCTCGGTGGGAGCCATGGCTGCCTGCCTGGTGATTATTCTGGCCGCGATGATCTGGCTGATGTTTTTGTCAGGGCACCGGGAAGGCGTGGAAGGAATCTACTTAAACGGCTTCGACCGCATTCCTACGGAGCCCGCCGCCTGTCTGATTTTTGCCCTGGCTCTGGGCTTCGCGGCGATGCTGTGGCTGATTGCCTCCGTGGTGCAGGGATATGAAACGATTGGGCAGAGCAACGGCCGCCTGATCATCAGCGCCTGCCTGGCTCTGGAAACCCTGGTTTTGTACCTGATTTTGTGGCTGGGCTTCTATGGCCTGGTGCGCCGCGTCAAGGCCCATCGCCTCTGGAAAAACAGCCTGACAGCCCGCTTCCTGCGCTGGTGCCTGCGGCCCATCCGCTTTGTCGGAAGGCAGCTGCGCCGTCTGTGGGATCTGCTTTTGAACGCAGGGGATACCACCTGGAAAACCCTGGCCGTCTTTGCCGCTTACTTTGTGGTCAACTACGTCTGGGGAACCAGCCTGGAATACGCCGGCGCATTGTCCCTGCTTTTGTACTTGCTCTTTAACGCCGCGGTGGCGGTATTCTTAGTCTGGAAGGGCTTCCAGAAAAAGCAGATTTACCAAGGGGTTAAAAAGATCGCCGACGGCAACCTTAGCTATCACCTGCCGCTGCAGAATTTAAGCGGGGCGGACCGGAAGGTGGCGGAGCAGGTCAACCGGATCGGCACCGTTTTGAAGGAGGCCATCGACACCTCCGTTAAAAACGAGCGGATGAAGACCGACCTGATCACCAACGTTTCCCATGATCTGAAGACCCCTCTGACTTCCATCATCAACTATGTGGATTTGCTGAAGAGGGAAAACATTCAGGATCCGAAGGTGCAGGGCTATATCGAGGTGCTGGAAAACAAGGCCCAGAGGCTGAAGACCCTGACCGAGGATTTGCTGGAGGCCTCCAAGGCCAGTTCCGGAACCCTCCAGCTGAATCTGGAGAAGATCAATTTCATCGAGCTGATCAACCAGACCAATGGGGAGTTCATGGATCGGTTCCAGGCCTGCGGGCTGACGGTGGTGCCGGATATCCCCGAGACATCCGCCTACATCATGGCCGACGGCCGCTACGTCTGGAGGATTCTCGAGAACCTTTACCGCAATGCGGAGAAATATGCGATGCCGGGCACCCGCCTCTATATCGACGTCTTTGAGAAGTTCGGCCGGATCTTTTTCGTGATGAAGAATATCTCCCAGGCTCCGCTGAACATTAAGGCGGAGGAGCTGACCGAGCGCTTTATCCGGGGCGATGTGTCCCGCAGTACCGAGGGCAGCGGTTTGGGCCTTTCCATCGCTAAGGATATGACGGAGCTGATGGACGGCACCTTTAAGATTTATCTGGACGGAGATTTGTTCCGCGTGACCATATCCTTTGCGGTGATTCCCGATCAGAAGCCCGATTTAAAGGAGATGGAGGAAAACATTCGCCGCCGGATGAACGAGGAGACGGGGCAGAGGGCGGAGGGTTCGTCCTCCGGCTATCCGGAAGCGGAAGCGGCGGGCGGCGACGTCCGGATGGGCGGTTTCGCCGCGGGCGAAGAGGAAGGCGGGAAACAGAAGCCCGGACGGAATGCCGGCAAGGGAAGGGCGAAGGGGCTTTTTAGCCGGTTTTCCCGCAGCGGAAAAGGAAAAGAAGGACGGAAAGAGAACAAGGAAGAACCTACGGAAGAATAAGAGAAGAAAAGGCGAAGAAAAGGGGCAGGGAAGAAAATGAAATTGCCCCTTGTCCCCCGGCTGAAATTGCGGTAAGCTTAAACTATAAATAAGCAGAAAATAAGCAGATACAAAAGGCAAGCAAATACAAAAGGGGGCGCACGGACAATGGCAAAGATTTTTACGGATAATGTTGCATTCCTGCAGGAGGCAAAAGAGGCTCTTGCAAAATATAAAGAAACGGTAAACCGGGAGGAGGAGCTGACTCTCCAGGAGAAGCAGCAGGCAAAGATCCTGTCTGCCGAGAAAAAGGCTGTGGAGGATAATGTTGCCGGCACGATCAAGAAGCGCCGCGGGGAGCTGACCGCTAAATACGACACAGAGCTTTCCCGGATTCAGGACGGACTCAAAAAAATCCGTTCCCAGAGGGAGAAGGCCAAGCAGAAGAGCATGAAGGAGAGGATCGAGGCCCAGAACGCTCCCTTTAAGGACGAGAACCGGGAGATGCATAATAAGATCCGCGGCCTGTTCCGCCAGGACAGGGTGCCGTCCTTCTGCAATTCCACGCTGTTTTACTCCATCTATTATCCGGGAACGGTGAAAGAGATCCTGGTCCTGCTGGCGGTCTTTGCCGTCTGCTGTGTGCTGATTCCCTGCGGCCTCTATTCCCTGCTGCCGCAGAAGAGGACGCTGTGGCTGATCCTGATCTATGTGGCGGTTATCGTGATCTTCGGCGGAATCTATATTATTGTGGGAAATATAACGAAGGATGCGCACCGGGAGGCCCTGCTGGAGGCCAGGCAGATTCGCCGCAGCATGGAAAAGAACCGCAAGCGGATGCGGGACAATGCCAGGGCAATCCGTTCCGAGACCAGCGAAGAGCACTACGATCTGAGCGAGTTTGACGCGCAGATCAAGGAGAAGGAAGGGGAGAGGGCCAGCCTGGAAAGCCAGAAGGCGGAGGCTTTGGCCGCCTTTGAGCGGGAAACGGCCCCGGCCATCGAGGCGGAGATTCGCGGCGGCAGCCGTGAACGCCTGGAAACCCTGGAGGCGGAGTATAATGAGACGGCGGCGAATCTGCGCCGTGAGCAGGCTGCTCTGAAGGAAGCCTCCCTGCGGCTGTCCGACGATTATGAGTCTTATATCGGAAAGGATTTCATGAAGGAGGATCGCCTGGACGCCCTGATCGGCCTTTTGGAAAGCGGACAGGCCTCCGGCATCACCGAGGCGGAGGAGCTGTATCGGCAGAATCCCAGCCGCAAGCAGAATGGATAAAGGATGCAACAACGATAAGAGGAGCGGCATAGTATGAATCCGGAAATCTGGAGCGACAGAAAGAGGGATCCGAAGGCGGACGAGCGTTTTATGCGGGAGGCCCTGCGCCAGGCAAAGAAGGCCTATGCCCTGGGCGAATCGCCGATTGGCTGTGTGATTGTCCGCGGCGACCGGATTATTGCCCGCGGCTATAACCGCCGCACCACCGACCATAATACCCTGGCCCACGCGGAGGTCATTGCGATTCGCCGGGCCTGCAAAAAGGAAGGGGACTGGAGGCTGGAGGGCTGCCGGATGTATGTGACCCTGGAGCCCTGCCCGATGTGCGCCGGGGCCCTTCTGCAGTGCCGGATGGACGAGGTGATCATCGGCTGCATGAGCCCCAAGTCGGGCTGTGCCGGCTCCGTGCTGAATTTGCTGGAGGCCGATGGATTTAACCATAAGGTAAAGGTGATCCGGGGCGTCCTGGAACAGGAGTGCGCCAGTCTGATGAAGGATTTCTTTCGGGAGCTTCGCGTGAGGGTCAAGGAAGAAAAGCTGGCAAAAAAGTCCGTTGACAAGGCGGACGGCAGATAGTATACTCTAAAGGTACTGTGGGGCTGCCCGTTTCCCGGCGTAGTGAAGTCCGGGTCCTGCGCAACGGCTGCCTGTGAACCGTGTCAGGTCAGGAATGAAGCAGCACTAAGCGGGATTTGTCGTGTGCCGCAGGTCAGCCTGGGTGGAACACCGGAGGCGGTAACGCCCACAGTATATAAAAGAAAGCGAATGTGAATCAAAACGCATATCAATGAAAACGATAAACGGCCGTGAGACGGCGGGAAGGATCCCGTGGGTATGCGGCTGTTTTTTGTTTGGGGCGGATATTCCTGCCTGATTATTTCGCCGGGGATGGTCAGGATTGACTTTCCCTGCTATTGTGATTAAAATTATAGCTGAAATGGAACAATAAGCAAGTACGCGCCTTTATGTGCGATACTTACAAAGAGGTCTAATACTTACCTGAAGGAGAGCGTGGGATGGATAAGAGATGCATATCGGACGAGTGCCTGAGCGCCACAGGGTTCAGCTATACGCTGTCGCTGATCAACGGGAAATATAAGATGACGATCCTCTATACGTTGATGGAATTCGGCGTCGTGCGGTTTAACGAGATGAAGAAATATATCGGAGGAATTTCATATAAGACGTTAAGCTCCACATTAAAAGAGCTGGAAATGGATAAACTAATTCACAGAGAAGAATATCCGCAGATTCCGCCGAAAGTGGAGTATAGCCTGACAGAGAGGGGAAAATCATTGATTCCGATTCTGGACGGCATGTGCGAGTGGGGTACGAAAAACAGGATGCCCTGAGTGATTTGTCGGACAGAAATGAGTTTTAAGCACGAATTCACACAAATTTAGGACTTGGCCGCAAATCCCTTGACTTTCCCAGCAGGAAGCAGTACAATAATACACCAAGAACCCCCGTGAGGGAGTAGCAAGCGTATAAAGTGCGTAACAAGTCAACATCACTGGCCGGATAGCGGCCTGGCTTGTTTCAAATTGCGAGACTCATGTATAACCGATACAGCTATACACGTGTCTCATTTTTTTTTACACATAGGAGGGAAACAACTTATGCGATTTTATCTTGAAAACGCTGAAGAGGTCTTAAAGGATCTGGGCGCATCCCGCGAGGGATTAAGCGCGGCGGAGGCGCAAGCCCGCCTGGAGAAGAATGGCAAGAACCGCCTGGAGGCGGCCAAGGGTAAGTCCCTGCTTCGCAGATTCCTGGAACAGCTGGCCGATCCGATGATCATTATCCTACTGGCGGCAGCGGCCATCAGCGGCGTGCTGGCCGTTGTGGAGAACGACAGCTTCGCCGATGTGATCATCATTCTGGCGGTGGTTATCGTAAACGCCGTCCTGGGCGTTTACCAGGAGAGCAAGGCGGAGAAAGCCATCGAGGCCCTGCAGGAGATGTCGGCCGCTACCTCCAAGGTAATGCGCGACGGCAAGGTGCAGGTGATCCACAGCGAGGATTTGGTGGTAGGAGACATTATCCTCCTGGAGGCGGGCGACGCCGTCCCTGCGGACGCGAGAATATTGGAGAGCGCCAGCCTGAAGGTGGAGGAGGCCGCCCTCACCGGCGAATCCGTCCCGGTCACCAAGTTTATCGACATCATTAATCTGAAGGAAGGGGAGAAGGATATTCCCCTGGGCGACCGCAAGAATATGATTTACATGGGCGGCACCATTGTATATGGCAGAGGAACCGCCGTGGTTACGGCCACCGGCATGGACACGGAGATGGGCAAGATTGCCGACGCCCTGCAGCAGGCGGAGGACGGACAGACCCCTCTGCAGATCAAGCTGAATCAGCTGTCCAAGATTCTGACCTGGCTGGTTCTGGGTATCTGCGTGATTGTATTTGGCGTACAGCTTCTGCGGGCCGGCAGCCTGGATTTTGAGCTGATTCTGAATTCCTTTATGATTGCCGTATCCCTGGCCGTGGCGGCTATCCCCGAGGGCCTGGCCGCTGTGGTTACTGTGGTTTTGTCCATCGGCGTCACCAATATGTCCAAGAGAAACGCCATTATCCGCCGTCTGACCGCTGTGGAGACCCTGGGCTGCGCCCAGATTATCTGCTCGGATAAGACCGGCACCCTGACCCAGAACAAGATGACGGTGGTGGACTTCTTCGGCGAGGATGAGAAGAAGATTGCCGCGGCCATGGCCCTGTGCAGCGACGCGGAGATCGACGAGGCGGGAGAGGTCACCGGCGAGCCCACCGAGGCGGCCCTGGTAGCCTGGGCGCACAAGCTGGGCCTGGAAAAATATAAATTAAAGAAGGAATTTGCCCGCTGCGGCGAAGCGCCTTTTGATTCCGGCCGCAAGATGATGTCCACGGTCCATGTGGACGGACAGGCCTTTATCCAGTACACCAAGGGTGCGCCGGATGTGGTTATCGGCAAATGTACCCATTACCTGAAGGACGGCAAGCCCGTCCCGATGACGAAGGAATATTCCGACCAGATCCTGGCGGCCAATAAGGCTATGGCAGATCGGGCGCTGCGCGTCCTGGCCTGCGCCGAGAGAATCTGGGCGCAGAAGCCGGAGCAGTTTGAGGCGGATTATCTGGAGCAGGATCTCTGCTTCGTGGGCCTGAGCGGCATGATCGACCCCGTCCGTCCGGAGGTGAAGGACGCTATCGTGGAATGTCGCGGAGCCGGCATTCGTCCGATTATGATCACCGGCGACCACATCGATACGGCTGTGGCCATCGCCAAGGAGCTGGGTATCCTGACCGACGACACCTGCGCGGTCACCGGCTCTCAGTTAAACGATATGAGCGACGAGGAATTCGAGAAGAAATTCCAGAGCATCAGCGTCTATGCCCGCGTGCAGCCCGAGCATAAGACCCGCATCGTCAACGCCTGGCGCAAGGCCGGCTATGTCACGGCCATGACCGGAGACGGCGTCAACGACGCTCCCTCGATCAAGTCGGCGGACATCGGCGTCGGCATGGGCATCACCGGCACCGACGTGACCAAGAATGTGGCGGATATGGTGCTGGCGGACGACAACTTTGCCACCATTGTGGGCGCTGTGGAGGAAGGCCGCCGGATTTACGACAATATCCGTAAGGCGATCCAGTTCCTGCTGGGCTCCAATATGAGCGAGGTCTTGAGCATCTTCTTTGCTACCTTGATGGGCTTTACCATCCTGCAGCCGGTGCACCTTTTGTGGATCAACCTGGTGACCGACTGTTTCCCGGCCCTTGCTCTGGGCATGGAGAAGGCGGAACCCAATATCATGCGCCGCAAGCCCCGTGACGCCAAGGCGGGCATCTTTGCCGACGGCATGGGCTTTGATATAGCTTACCAGGGAGCCCTGGTTACCGTTCTGGTCATGGCCTCCTACTTTATCGGCCATTTCATCGAGACCGGCAACTGGGCGATTACCAACAGCGCCGACGGTACGACCATGGCTTTCGTGACCATGTCCATGGCCGAGATCTTCCATAGCTTCAACATGCGCTCCCAGAGACAGAGCATCTTCAAGCTGGGTTCTCAGAACAAGGTGCTGGTATTCGCAGCCATCGGTTCGCTGATTGCAACCACCCTGGTCTGCGAGGTGCCTTTCCTGGCGGCGGCCTTTGAGTTCACCACCGTTGAGCCTCTGGAGTACCTGATCGCCATCGCCCTGGGCGCCTGCGTGATCCCTGTGGTGGAACTGGTGAAATTCATTCAGAGAAAGATGGGTAAGACAAAATAAATGACCGAAGAAACGATCCGGGAAATAGAGGACAGCGCCTGCAAAAGGGCGGTAGCCCGAGAGATTCTAGAAGATTTGACGGAATGGTTTGGGCTGGTGGATTCGCGGGAGGAGTACATTGCCGACAGCGGTGGGCAGCGCCTATTCGCAGCTTTCGACGGTAGTGTGCCGGTGGGGTTCCTCTGTCTGAAGGAAACAGGAAAAGATACGGCGGAGCTGGCCGTCATGGGGGTGCGCAGGCAGTATCACCGCCGGGGAATCGGACGAAAACTCTTTGCGGCGGCGAAAGAGGCGGCCCGGCAGGCAGGCTGCTCCTTCCTTCAGGTCAAGACGGTACAGATGGGCCGTTATGAGCAGTACGACAGGACCAACTTGTTTTACCGCAGCCTGGGCTTCAAGGAGTTTGAGGTATTTCCCACCCTGTGGGATGAAGGGAATCCCTGCCAAGTATATGTGATGGCACTGAAATAGGAACGTTTTATTACGGCAGACGCCCTGCGAAGTTTAATAGCTTCGCAGGGCGTCGCTGCCGTCGTCGACGGTTTTTTCAATGGAGCGGATTTCCACATAATATCCGGCCTTTTCGTTTATAGCCACGTAGACCCGGTCGCCGACCCGGTGTCCCAGGATGGCTTTGCCCAGAGGGGAATCGATGCTGATGAGGCCCTTCAGGGAATTACCGCGCACGGTAGTTACCAGCTTATAGGTTTCCTCCTCGTCGTCGTCCTCGAAGTAGAGGGTGACGGTGTTGAACAGTCCTATTTCATCCTTGGCAGAATGATCCTCGATCACCTTGGCTGTTTTAATCATCCGCTCCAGATAGCGGATGCGGCTCTCGTTTTTGTTTTTATCCTTTTTGGCGGCGTGGTACTCAAAGTTTTCGCTCAGGTCGCCGTGGGCTCTAGCCTCTTTGACAGCCTCCAGGGCTTCCTTTCGGACCACCACCTTGCGGTATTCGATCTCCTCCTCCATTTTCTTTATATCTTCCTTGGTCAGTTCGTCGTACATATCCTGTCGGTCTCCGTTTCTCTTGTTTTCGCGCCTGCTCTCTGGCAGGAGCCGCGAATTTTCCTGTATCTATTTTAGCAGATTCAGCAGGGGCGTTCAAGACTTGTAATCCCCCTTCTTCGCTGTAAAATAAAAGAGAACAGAAAATCAGAAAAGAGGAATATTTTCCCGCCGCCCTGTCAGTCCTCTATAAGGGGAAGAGCGCCAGCCTCTATGTCTGCTCGCCGTAGCAAGTGAAAATAACGCAGATTCCCCATGAATGCATCAGCGAGGAGCCGGTGCCGGTTATCAGCGAAACGCGGATTCCCGACGTTTATGAAGAACTGCTTCGCCAGGAGAGGCTGGGCGCCCTCCGGATCCGCCGGTATGAGCAGCTCACCGCGAAAGACCTTGCGCGGATACGGCAGGCGGAAAAAGAGGAGATCCTTAAAAGAGGGCTGCTCGTAAAGGGAGGTCCCATGGCGGAATATATGCGGCTCCACTATCCGGAAAGCTGGGCCTTGGCCCGCCTGCGTTTTTTGCAGGGGATAGAAGAAAAAGAAGAAAGAAAAGTGCGGGAGACGACAATTTTTCAACCTGTTTCTATACAAAGTGCACATAAACAAGGGCTTAAAAATATATAAATATAACAAAAGTGAATTTAAAAAGCAAGATTTTGTTGACGTATTACACAAAGGGCGGTATAATCAAGCTATCCGAACTGGAAACGTTTCTGGAAACTTTTCCAGAGAGCAGAAGAAGGCCCGGCGGCGGGCTTTTGGAAGGCTTTCGGGAGGGGTTTCGGAGAAGGGTTTCCGCGGATGAGCACGACGCACAAATTATAAAAGGAGGTCATGAAATGAAGAAAAGGTTATTGGCATTGGCGCTTGTAGCTGCTTTAGCGTTCTCTGCCCTGTCGGCTTGCAGCAGTACCACCGACGAGACGCAGGCAGGCACAGCGGCGCCCACATCCGGCGAGACGGCCGCAGGCGAGGCCGAGACGCCGGCTGAGACGGAAGGCGGCACTGCAGCCACCGGTTCCGTTTACTATCTGAACTTTAAGCCTGAGCAGGATGCCCAGTGGCAGGAGCTGGCGCAGATTTACACGGAGGAAACCGGCGTACCGGTGACGGTAACCACGGCGGCTTCGGGTACATATGAGACCATGCTGACCAGTGAGATGGCCTCCAGCGACGCCCCCACCCTGTTCCAGGTAAATGGCCCTGTGGGACTGAACAGCTGGAGAGATTACTGCTATGATCTGAGCGGCAGCGCCGTATACGGCGAGCTGACCAGTGATGATTATGCCCTGATCGAGGACGGCACCGTCTACGGCATCGCATATGTGATCGAGTCTTACGGCATTATCGTGAACCAGACCCTGCTTTCCGAGGCTGGCTACACCGTGGACGATATTCAGTCCTTCGCCGACCTGCAGACCGTAGCCGAGGATATCACGGCCCGCTCTGATGAGCTGGGATTTGCCGCCTTTACGTCGGCCGGCATGGACAGCTCCTCCGACTGGCGCTTTAAGACTCACCTGGCGAATCTGCCGATCTATTTCGAGTATCAGGAGAGAGGCATTACATCCACCGACGCCATCGAGGGCACGTATCTGGATAATTTCCGGAACATGTGGGATCTGTACATCAACAATTCCACCTGCCCCCCTGCTGAGCTGACGGCTAAGACGGCCAATGACTCCCTCAATGAGTTCTTAAACGGCCAGGCCGTGTTCTATCAGAACGGTTCCTGGGAGTACGCCAACGTAGTGGGCGAGGGCAAATACACCGATGCGGATGTGACCATGATTCCGATTTACATCGGCGTGGGTGATGAGGCCAACCAGGGCCTGTGCACCGGCAGTGAGAATTACTGGTGCGTCAATAAGAACGCCAGCGAAGAAGACATCCAGGCTACCCTGGACTTCATGGAGTGGTGCGTTACCGATGAGACCGCCCTGCAGGCTATGACCGGCGGCGAGGGCGCTATGCCTTCCGGCGGCGCTGGCATGGCATTCGCGATTCCTTTCAAGCAGGCTCCCGAATCCTCCAACCTCTTCGTGGCTCTGGACGCCCAGATGACGGCTGAGGGCAAGACCCCTGTCAGCTGGAACTTCACCACGATGCCTTCCGAGGAGTGGAAGAACATGCTGGGTTCCGCTATGGCAGTTTACGCTGCAGATCAGACCGATGATAATTGGGCCGGCGTGGTTTCCGCCTTTGTCGACAACTGGGCAAGCGAGTATGCCCTGGCCAATGGGGGCTGATCCCTCCGCAGCGGCAGCGCAAAGCGAATCGAATAAAAATGAAACTTTAGAGCTCCCGGAATCTAACCGGCGCTCATGAAACCGTCCGGGCAGGCCGCTCTATCTGTTGTGCGGCCTGCCCGGCTGGCGTAAATGGAGATATTATGAAAGGAGGACGGCTTTGAAGAAGGCGTTGAAAAAATACTGGCCGATCTTTCTGCTGCCTACATTTGCAGCCTTTATCATCGGCTTTATCATTCCGTTCATACAGGGCGTCTATCTGGCCTTCTGCCAGTTTACCACGGTGAGGGACGCCACCTTTATCGGCTTATCAAATTTCTCGCGGGCCATCAGCGACACCACGTTTCATCATGCTCTCTGGTACAACATTGCCTTCGTGATTGTCAGCACTCTGGCCATCAACCTGGGAGGGCTGGCCGTCGCGATGATTCTGACCCGTGCGATTCGGGGAAGGAATGCCTACCGCACAGTGTTCTTCATGCCCAACCTGATCGGCGGCATTGTGCTGGGCTATATCTGGCAGATCCTATTAAACTGCGTCCTGAGCCTTTTGGAAAAGCCTCTGCTTGCCCTGGACGCCACGGCTGGCTTCTGGGGACTGGTAATCCTGATGTGCTGGCAGCAGATCGGCTATATGATGGTCATTTATATCGCCGGCCTGCAGAGCATACCGGACGCCCTCGTGGAGGCGTCGGAGATCGATGGGGCTACGCCGCTTCAGACCTTTTTTAAGGTCAAGCTGCCGATGCTGATGCCTTCCATCACCATCTGCCTGTTTTTGACCATTACCAACGGCTTTAAGCTCTTTGATCAGAATATGGCGCTGACCGCCGGACAGCCGGCCCATCAGAGCGAGCTGCTGGCGTACAACATCTATTACACCTTCTACGGGCGCTCAGGCCCTCAGTGGAGAGGAATCGGCCAGGCGAAGGCCGTGATCTTCTGCATTATCGTCGTGGCCATCTCCCTGATTCAGCTGGGAGTCACCCGCAAAAAGGAGGTGCAGCAATGAAGGAAAAAACACGCCGCATCAATCGGCTGTGGAGCGTCGTCATGTTTTTCGTGTCGGTGCTCTACATGTATCCGATTTTCATGGTGCTGATGAATTCCCTGAAGGTGGAGAGCGCCATCAGTACCAGCACAGCCTTTGAGCTGCCGACGGCGGAAACCTTTGCCGGCTTTGCCAACTATGAGAACGCCATCAATGCCCAGGGTTTCCTAAGCAGCTTTTTCTATACGGCCTTTATTACCATCACGTCCGTGCTGGCAATCCTCTTTTTCTGCTCGATGTTTGCCTGGTACATTACGCGGGTGGAGACAAAGGTGACGAAGGCCCTTTACCTTCTGTGCGCCTTCTCCATGGTGGTGCCCTTCCAGATGGTGATGTTCACCCTCTCGTCCATGGCGGATACCCTGAATCTGGATACCCCCTGGGTGCTCTGGGTTATCTATCTGGGCTTTGGGGCAGGGCTGGCGGTATTTATGTTCTGCGGTTTTATGCGGAGCGTTCCCGTCGATATTGAGGAGGCCTCGATGATCGACGGCAGCAGCCCCCTGCAGACGTATTTTCATATTGTAATTCCGCTTCTGCGGCCAACCATGGTATCGGTGGCGATTTTGGAGGCCATGTGGATATGGAACGATTATCTGCTGCCCACGCTGATTCTCGATATCAATAAGTACAGGACGATTTCGATGTTAATCCAGTTCTTCCGGGGAAGCTACGGGCGCGTGGAGATGGGGCCGATGATGGCCTGTATCATGCTTGCCATTCTGCCGATTATCATTGTATACTTGGTGGGGCAGAAACACATTATCAAGGGCGTGGTGGCAGGTGCGGTCAAAGGATGACGCCGTCCGCCGCGCCGGAGGAAAGGCGCAGACATGACGATAAAAGATATAGCTAGATTATCCGGCTACAGTCTGGGAACCGTTTCCCGTGTGCTGAACAACCATCCCGACGTAAGCGAAAAGGCAAGGAAACGGGTGATGGCTGTGGTGCGGGATTTGGGCTTTGAGCCGAACACAAACGCCAGGCATCTGAAAATGCGGAACAAGACCTCCATAGCGGTGCTGGTAAAAGGAACGCATAATCTGCTGTTTTCCGATATACTGGAAAAAATCCAGGCTAAGTTTGCGGCCGCAGGGGAAGAGGTCTATGTGGCTTACCTGGATGAGGACGCCGACGAAGTGCAGTACGCCCTGCAGCTGTCCCGGCAGAGAAATCCCAAGGGCTTTCTGTTCCTGGGCGGCGATATGGAATTTTTCCGCGAAGGCTTTGAGCAGATGGAGGTTCCCTGTGTGCTGCTGACCAACAGTGCCGAGGAACTGGGCTTTCCCAATCTGTCCAGCTTTTCCACGGACGACGCGGCTGCGGCCCAGGTGGCGGTCGATTACCTCTGCTCCTGCGGGCATCAAAAAATTGGGGTCCTGGGCGGAAATCTCTCCGTCGATCAGATCAGCTACCGCCGCCTCCGAGGGGTGTATCGTTCGGCCAAAGAAAACGGCATCCCCTTTGATACGACGAAACAGTATGAGCCCTGCCGCTATTCCATGGCGGAGGGCTATCGGGCGGCTGGCCGGCTTTTGCAGAAGGAGCCGCATCTTACGGCTATCTTTGCCCTGGGCGATGTGATTGCCCTGGGAGCGATGCGGGCCCTGGCAGACCGGGGACTGCGTATACCGGAGGATATCTCCGTGGTGGGATACGATGGCATTGTCTCCTCGGAGTACAGCATTCCCAGGCTCACTACGGTGCGGCAGGATACGGAACAGCTGGCGGACCGGGGCGTGCGGGCCCTGCTTCAGGGCATTCATTACGAGCTGCCGCCCGTCCACGAGGCGGTGCCCTTTGAACTGGTAAGGCGGGAGAGTGTCCGCAGCCTGCAGGACGGATGAGGAAAAATAGGAGAGCGTCCGCAGCCTGCAGGACAGATAAGGAAAAATAGGAGGCTGCCGTCCGCCGGAGCATGGACGGGGCGAAAGGGAGAAAGGATGTGGGAATATATGAGAAGAGCAGGTATCTTGATGCCGGTTACCTCCCTGCCCTCCCCCTGGGGAGTGGGGACGCTGGGAGAGGCCGCGAGGGACTTTATTGATTTTCTTGTCCAGGCAGGACAGTCCTGCTGGCAGGTGCTTCCCATCGGGCCTACGGGATATGGGGATTCGCCCTACCAGTCCTTCTCCTCCTTTGCGGGAAATCCCTATCTGATCGACCTGGATGATCTATGCAGCGAGGGCCTCCTTCGCGGGGAGGAATACAGGAATATCCCATGGGGGAAGGCGGCGGACCGGACGGATTACGGACAGCTGTATCAATATCGCTTTTCCGTGCTGGAAAAGGCCGTGAAACGCCTGGAGGAGAGCAGGGACCAGGAGCTTCGCGCATTTTGCGCCAAGGAGGCGGACTGGCTTGACGACTATGCCCTTTTTATGGCGCTGAAGGAGAAATTCAGCGGAATGCCCTGGAGCCGGTGGCCGGAGGAGCTGCGGGGGCGAAAGCCGGAGGCGGTTCGCCGGGCGGCAGAGGAACTTGCGGACCAGCTTCGGTTCTGGAAAGGCCTTCAGTTTCTGTTTTTTGCCCAGTGGGAGAGATTAAAGAGGCGGGCGGAGGAAAAGGGAGTTTCCATCATCGGCGATATCCCGATCTATGTGGCGGAGGACAGTGCCGATGTATGGGCGCATCCGGAGCTGTTTCAGATGGATGAAAAGCTGCGGCCCATTCGGGTGGCGGGCTGTCCGCCCGATGGTTTCTCGGCCACAGGACAGCTGTGGGGTAATCCCCTCTTTGACTGGGAGCGGATGAAGGCCGATGGATACAGCTGGTGGATTCGGCGGATCGCTTTTCAATTCCGGTTTTACGATGTGCTGCGCATCGATCATTTCAGAGGCTTTGAATCCTACTACGCGATTCCCCGAGAGGCGCGCGACGCCAGTGAGGGGAGCTGGGAGAAGGGGCCGGGGATAGATTTCTTCCGGGCATTGGAAAAGGCCGTCGGCAAGAGGGAAATCATTGCCGAGGATCTGGGCTTTATCACCCCCGAGGTGCACCGGCTTCTGGAGGAAACCGGCTTTCCCGGCATGAAGGTCCTGGAATTCGGCTTTGACCGCAGGGACGGGGGCGGAAGGCTCTACCAGCCCCACAATTATCCGAAGAACTGCGTTGCCTATGTGGGGACCCACGACAATGAAACCGCCCTTGGATGGATGAAGGACGCCTACCCCGAGGATGCGGCCCTGGCCAGGGAATACCTTCACCTGGACGAAGGGGAAGGGGAAAACTGGGGAATGATGCGGGCGATTTGGAGCAGCCATGCGGACTGCGCCATTGTGCAGATGCAGGACGTTCTGGGAATCGGCGCACAGGGGCGGATGAACCGACCATCCACCCTGGGCGGAAACTGGCAGTGGCGGGCCCTGCCTGGCTCCTACGGAACGGAACTTGCACAGAAGCTGCACAGGCAGATGGAGCTCTATGAGCGGCTGCCGGAATAAAAGAAAGGAGAGAGAGTTATGGCGGAAGTCAGCCTGAGACATATTGAGAAGGTATATCCGAACACGGAAAAAAAGAAAAAGGGAGAGAAAAAGAGCAATCTGAAGGTCACGGAGGAAGGCGTGCTGGCCGTCCAGGACTTTAACCTGGACATCAAGGACAGGGAATTCGTCGTGCTGGTAGGGCCGTCGGGCTGCGGCAAGTCCACCACCCTGCGGATGGTGGCGGGACTGGAGGAGATCACCAGGGGCGAGCTTTATATCGACGGGAAGCTGATGAACGACGCTGCTCCCAAGGACAGGGACATCGCCATGGTCTTTCAGAGCTACGCTCTCTATCCTCATATGACGGTGCGGGGCAATATGGAGTATCCGCTGAAGCTGAAAAAGATGCCCAAGGAGGAGATGAACCAGAGGGTGGAGCAGGCGGCGGAGATTCTGGGCATCACACAGTATCTGGACCGCAAGCCCAAGGCCCTGTCAGGCGGGCAGAGGCAGCGCGTGGCCATCGGGCGGGCCATCGTCCGGGAGCCGAAGGTGCTTTTGATGGATGAGCCCCTATCCAACCTGGACGCCAAGCTGCGCAACCAGATGCGGGCTGAGATTATCAAGCTGCGCGAGCGGATTGACACGACCTTTATCTATGTAACCCATGACCAGACCGAGGCCATGACTCTGGGCGACCGGATTGTGATTATGAAGGACGGGGTGATTCAGCAGGTGGGAACGCCCCAGGAGGTATTCGACCATCCGGCGAACCTCTTTGTCGCCGGCTTCATCGGTGTGCCGCAGATGAATTTCTACGACGCCGAGCTGATCCGGGACGGGTCCGGTTCCTACACGGTCCAGGTGGAGAATGTACATATTGTGCCCTCCGAGGAGAAGCAGGCAAGGCTGCGGCAGAATGGGGTGGAGTCCCAGAGCATTACCCTGGGCGTGAGGCCGGAGCATATTACCCTGTTGGGAGAAGGGGAAAACATGCTGCACGGCGCCGTGGAGGTGACGGAGATGATGGGAAGCGCCGTCCATCTCCATGTCAATTTCGGCGGCCGGGATACGATTATTATCGCCCAGACCATGAGCCTGGAGGGAAGGAACCCGGTGCATTTCGGGGGCGGAAACCCGATCTCCTTTACCTTCGGCGGCAATGTAATCCATATGTTCAGCAAAAAAGACGAGAGAAACCTGGAGGCCTGAAAAGAGGACGGAAGGTTTTTCCATAGACGAAAATCCCCCTTCGGCACTTGCGCCGCGGGGGGATTTATTATATACTGTACAAAACAGGGGCAGTCTGCGCCCCTGTGGTTTTGCGTGGGCCCGGCGGGGAAAGCTGCGCGTGACCATCATCCGCCGGACGGCGGCAGGAAGGACGAGAAGAATGAGCTATACCGCGCTGTATCGAAAATGGCGTCCCGCGACCTTTGACGAGGTAAAGGGACAGGACCATATTGTTACAACCTTAAAAAATCAGATTAACGGCGGGAGGATCGGCCACGCCTATCTGTTCTGCGGGACGAGAGGGACGGGCAAGACTTCCGTGGCCAAGATATTTGCGAAGGCAGTCAACTGCGAGCATCCGGTGGATGGGAATCCCTGCGGGAAATGCGCTTCCTGCCAGGCCATTGCCTCCGGGGCCTCGATGAACGTGGTGGAAATCGACGCCGCTTCCAATAACGGTGTGGATAATATACGCCAGATCCGGGATGAGGTGGAATATTCGCCGGCCGACGCCAAATACCGCGTATACATTATTGACGAAGTCCATATGCTTTCCACAGGAGCTTTCAACGCCCTGTTAAAGACGCTGGAGGAACCGCCCTCCTACGTGATTTTTATCCTGGCGACGACGGAGGTTCACCGGATTCCGATTACGGTTTTATCCAGATGCCAGAGATATGATTTCCGCCGCATCGATGGGGACACGATTACCGCCCGGCTTGCACAGATGGCAAAGGCCGAGGGGATTGACGCTGAGGATAAGGCCCTGCGGTATGTGGCGAAGAAGGGAGACGGCTCCCTGCGCGACTCCATCAGCCTGTTTGATCAGTGCGTGGCCTTTTATTACGGGCAGAAGCTGACCTATGAGCGGGTGCTGGACGTATTGGGCGCTGTGGATAATGAGGTTTACAGTCGTTTCTTTCGTACCTTAAGCGGCGGGAACGTGGGCCAGTGCCTGCGGGAGCTGGAGGAGCTGGTATTGTCCGGCCGTGACCTGACCCAGTTCGTGTCGGATTTTATCTGGTATCTGCGGGGGATGCTGTTAGTCCAGACCGGCGAGGACAGCGGGGATTTCCTCGATATGTCGCAGGAGGATCTGGACCGCCTTTCGGAGGATTCCCGTCTGGTCTCCCAGGATACGGTGATGCGCTATATCCGGGTGTTGTCGGAGACAATGAATCAGATGCGCTACAGCGCGTCGAAGCGGGTCCTCCTGGAGATTTCCCTGATCCGTCTGGCAAAGCCTGCGATGGAGACCAGCCTGGATTCGGTGCTGCAGAGGCTGGAGGAGGTGGAACGCCAGCTGGCCTCCGGCGTCCTGGTCCAGGCGCCGGCAGGCGGAGGGCAGGGAACGGGCGCAGCCGCTGCCGGAATGCCGGGCGGGGCAGAGCTTATGGAAGGGAATGCCCGTAAGGCCCAGGAGGAAACCGTCGTGCTGCCGCCGGCCCAGCTGGAGCAGCTGCGTCTCCTTTCAAAGGAATGGAAACAGATCATTGCGGCGGTTGGGCGAAGCGCCAAGACTATCCTGGCGGACGTGAAGCTGGAACCCAGGGGCGAGGGCCAGCTGGCCTTGATCTTTCACGACAAGAGCCATTATGATATGGGGAGCCGCGAAAGCCTCCTGAAGGATTTGAAGGATTACATCGCTTCGGCCTATCAGGTGGATGTGAATCTCACCGCCGTGCTGGTGGCCGAGGAGGAGTATACCCATAAAAACTATGTCACCGAAGAGGAATTAAAACAAAAATTTAATGTGGATATTATTATGGAATAAGGAGGATGCATAAGAGATGGCAAAGAGAGGCGGATTTCCGGGAGGTATGCCCGGCAACATGAATAACCTGATGAAGCAGGCACAGAGGATGCAGCGCCAGATTGAGGAGCAGGCCAAGGCCCTGGAAACGAAGGAGTACCAGGCCCAGTCCGGCGGCGGTGCCGTTTCGATTACGATGAACGGCAAGAAAGAGGTGCTGAGCCTTACGCTGAACCCGGAGGTGGTCGATCCCGAGGATATTGAGATGCTCCAGGATCTGATTGTAGCGGCGGTGAATGAGGTCCTCCGTCAGGTGGAGGACGACGCCAATGCCGTCATGGGCAGGATGACCGGCGGTATGGGAGGTTTTCCGTTCTAATGGATTACTACAGCACGAAGATAACGGCCCTGATCGAGGAGCTTTCACGGTTGCCTGGCATCGGGGCGAAATCCGCCGGCCGCCTGGCTTTCCATCTGATCGGGATGCCGCAGGAGGATGTGGACCGGCTGACGGATACCATACAGAAGGCCAAAAGGACGGTGCGCTACTGCAAGGAATGCTGTACGCTGACAGACAGCGAAATTTGTCCGATCTGCGCCAGCCCCCAGCGGGATCACGCCCAGATTATGGTGGTGGAAAACACCAGGGATTTGGCAGCCTACGAAAAGACGGGCAAATACAATGGGGTTTACCACGTCCTCCACGGGGCTATTTCACCGGCCTTGGGCATTGGTCCGGCGGATATTAAGCTCAAAGAGCTGATGAAGCGCCTGCAGGGGGATGTGGACGAGGTAATTATCGCCACCAACTCCAGCCTGGAGGGGGAGACGACAGCCATGTACCTGAGCAAGCTGATCAAGCCGACGGGGATAAAGGTCACCCGCATCGCCAGCGGCGTGCCGGTAGGCGGCGATCTGGAATACATTGACGAAGTAACGCTGCTGCGGGCTTTGGAGGGCCGTACGCAGCTGTGACTGCGTACACAGAGGTGAACATTAAATTGGATAAGTACGAATATTCGATAAAAGCAGAAAAAATAAAAAAACTGGCGGAACGTAGGGATTATGAGACGGCAGCTAAAATTGCCGACGGCATTGACTGGGATCGGATCCGCAATGTAAAGATGCTGACCGTTGTGTCCCAGGTCTATGAAAAGGTGGGGCGGTATGGAGACGCCAAGGATATCCTGCTTCTGGCCTATGAGCGGGCCCCTGTGGGGCGGCGCTTCCTATATAAGCTGACAGAGCTGGCGGTAAAGCAGGGAGAGTTTGCCGAAGCGGAAGAGTATCTGAAGGAGTTTGCCGTCACCTCCCCCCAGGATCCGAGCCGCCTGCTGCTGCGCTACGAGATCTCGAAAGCAAAAGGGGCCTCCGTGGAGCAGCTGATTACGATTCTGGAGGCCTATCAGAAGAGGGAGTTTGAGGAAAAGTGGTCCTATGAGCTGGCTTCCCTGTATTATCAGGCGGGCAAGAATGAGGCGTGCATCAAGCTGTGCGACGAGCTGATCCTATGGTTCGGCGTCGGCCCCTATGTGGACAAGGCCCTGGAGCTCAAACAGAAAATCGCTCCCCTCACCCCGGAGCAGATCGAAAAAAAGGAAAATAAAGAAAAGTATCTGCGCCGCCTGGAGAATCTGCAGAAAGAGGCGGAGGAAAAAGAAGAACGGGAACTCCAGATGCAGCCGGAGCCGGAGCCGGAACCGCGAGCACAGTCTCGAATGCAGCCGGAGCCGCAGGCGCGGCCTTCACGGCTGTCCAGGCAGGCGGAGGAGGGACGCAGGCAGGCGGAGTTTGAACGCAGCCTGGCCCAGCAGGTCGAGGTGGCTGTAGCCAAAAAGCCAGAGGAAAAGCCGGAAGAACAGCCAGAAGAACAGACAGAGAGTCGTCCGAAGACAAAGACCTTTGTCTTTGAGGCGCGGGCGATTCGGGAGGCTCTGCAAAAGGCGCAAGATCAGCCGGTGGATGTCCGGATGGTGGAAAAACGCGCCGAAGAGCTGGAGCGCGAGACGGCCGGGGCGGCTGCGACAACGGAAGAGCCGACGGAAGAGCCGAAGGAAGAGACGGAAACAGAGGCGGAAGCAGCTGAGGAAGCGGAAGCAGAGCTGGAGGCGGAAACGGCCGGGGAAGCGCAGGCGGAGCTGGAGCCGAAAACGGTCGGGGAGACTGAGCCGGAGGCAGAGCCCGAGTCCGAGCTGGGAGTCGCCGGGGAGGCTGAGGCCGAAGCAGAGACAGAGATGCAGGCTGCCGGGGAAACCCAGGCAGAGCCTGCATGGCAGCCTGTCAAGGAAACCGAGCCGGAGCCTGCTGTGGAATGGGGGCAGCCGGAGCTGGAAAACGACCATTATCTCCTGGTCGCCTGTGACAATGAGGAATCCGGCCTGCATGAATGCGTGGCTTATATCCGCCGCATGCGGGAACAGCTGGGGCGGCCGGCTACGCAGATGGCCAAAATCCATGGGGAAAAATTGGTTTCCAAGGATCTTGCTAAGACCTTCCGCAAGCTGGGAGGAAGAGACCTGATCATTACGGGGATTGCCGCCGTACCGTCTGCTGTTTTGCGGGAAGTAATCGAGCGGGCGCAGGAAGAGCAGGGGGAGAGTTTTGTGGCCCTGCTCGATACGAAAGAAGAGATCGATGCGCTCCGGGAACGGGAGGCTTTCTTTGGCGGCTGTCCTATGCTGGACTGCACGCAGAAAGCAGAAGAGGCGAAAAAGGAGCAGAGCCAGAGCCATAAAACACTGGCGGAACTGGTGGAGGAGGCCCTGCGGGCCGGCGGCCTGGACGGCATGAACGCGGGTCAGGAGGCGGCCGCCGTTCCTGCGGCACAGCCGGATCCGGAGCGGAAATCGGAGCCTAAGCCGGAGCCCGAGCCGGAGTTTAAACCCGAACCTAAGCTTGCGCCGGAACCGGAGTCTAAGCTTAAACCGGAACTTAAGCCGGAACCGGAACCGCGGGAGCCCGAACCTGCGCCCGGGGCGCCTGCATCCAAGGAAATGACGGCAAAGGAATTCTTTGAATTTGCGGATAATTATGCGCGGATGCTGGACGCGATGATTGACGATCTGGGGGGATTGGCTCTTTTTGCCGCGGCGGAGCAGTATCAGCAGGACAGGATTCCGCTTACGGAGGAGCTTGCGCAGGAGTTGGTGGAGAAGGCAATTCTGCGTGCGGAAAAGCGGTCGTTAAAGAACCTTCTTTCCAACCGCTACAATAAGGAGGGGTATTTGATCCTGAAGGAAGAGCATTTTAAAGAATAAAGTTGAAAGAATAGTGTTTCAAGGAGTGAAAAATGGAGAGTAATTGGCTGTTGATTTTGACAATCGCAATTCTGGCCGTATCGGTTTTTCTGGGTTACATGCGCGGGCTGATCCGCACGGTCCTGAACCTGGTGATCGGCGTGCTGACCCTGATTCTGGTGATGATTTTCAGTCCCAGGGTCTGCGATTTTCTGCAGAATAATACGGGCCTTCCGTCCTATGTGGAAACCAGGGTGGAGGCTGTGGTATGGCAGAGCATAGACGGGCAGACCGGCGGAGCGGCGGACGTGCCCCTGGACGCCGCGGGGCAGGAGGCGGTGATCGATCAGCTGCCCTTTGTGTCGGCGGTGAAGGATGAACTTCTGGAGAGGGGACAGGAATACCTGGCGGCAGGTACGGCGGCATTTGCTTCCTTTATCACAACGGAGCTCTCCGAAAAGATTGTCGTGCTGATTGGCTACATCCTTACTTTTGTGGTGGTATTCTTTGTCCTGCGGATTGTGGTGTTTCTGCTGCGGATCCTGGAGCATCTGCCGATTATCCACGGCCTCAATAAGATAGGCGGCCTGGCGGCGGGATTGATCGAGGGCTTTCTGGTTGTCTGGATCCTGGGAATTGTCCTGACTGTGGCCGGAACAACGCAGCTGGGGCAGAGCGCCGCCCAGTGCGTCGCGTCAAGCGAGATTCTGACCATGATTTACGGGAACAATCTTCTACTGCAGATTATTTTTTAATGAGCATTTTTACCGGATAATTTTACAAAAAAGTTTACAATGGAAAAGGGGCGGAAGGGCCCCGGATAAAGCAAGAAAAGCCTCGAAGAGAGAAGGTAAAACTTCTTTCTCCGGGGCTTTGTTTTACATAAAAAGGAAGCCTTGCCTTAACGGTATTTTAACGAGAGGCCGATTTTGCTTTAATAAACCCCTGCTAGAATCGCTGTGTTTCTTAAAGACAGATAAGGAGAAAGCAAAAAGATGAAAAGACTAATAGCAATCGGACTCAGTATACTGCTTTTGATGGGCCTGGCGGCCTGCTCCTCCGAATCCGCCGGAACACAGGCGGGGACAGACGCGGCTGGGGCAAACACAGAGGGAACGGCCTCTGCTTCGGAAAAGAATGAACTGGTTATGGCCCTGGGCGTGGATCCGGACGGACTGGATCCCCAGAGGACGACGGCGGCCAGCACCTTTCAGATTACCAACAATATCTATGAACCCCTGCTGACCGTGACGGCCGACGGCGAGCTGACGAATGCCCTGGCAGATTCCTGGATCGTCAGCGAGGACGGCCTGACCATTACCTTCACCCTTCGTGCGGACGCGCAGTTTTCCAACGGCAATCCCTGCGACGCAGACGCGGTCATAGCTTCTTTTGAACGGCTGAAGGCGGAGGACAGCCCCCGTGCAGGAGATTACGCCAATATCGTTTCCATGGAGGCGCCTGACGCGCAGACGGTTGTTTTCACCATGGGAACCCTGGATGTTGCGGCCCTTTCTTCCTTTGCCTATCCCTGGGCGGCAATCGTGGATGTGACGGTGGCGGACACGCTGACCAATCAGCCTGTGGGCACCGGCCCCTACGTGCTGGAGCAGTGGATCCCCCAGCAGTCTCTGACCCTGACCCGCAATGAGTCCTATCCGGGGACAGTCCATATCGAGACGGTGGAATTCCGGATGATGCCGGATGCCGCTTCGCAGATATCCGCTTTCCAGAACGGCGAACTGGATATCATCACCGTTTCCGGCGATCAGGTCGGCGCTTTTGAAAACAATCCGGACTACAACGTGATCCAGGCCCCGGCCAACTCCCTGCAGCTGATGGCAATGAACCTGGACAACGAGGCGCTGGCGGATATCCGGGTGCGTCAGGCGATCAATTATGCGGTTGATAAGGACGCCCTGATTGAGACGGTCTGGTGGGGATACGGACAGAAGATCGGTTCCCATTATCCGACGGTATTGAAAGAATATGTGGATCACAGCGAGGATTACACCTACGATCCGGATCGGGCCAGGGAGCTGCTTGCGGAAGCAGGCTACGGCGACGGACTGACCCTGCAGATGTATCTGCCGCAGAACTATACGGCCTATGTCAATGCCGGCCAGGTTATCGCAGACCAGCTGGAGCAGGTGGGCATCCACTGTGAGATCACCATCGTGGAATGGGCGACATGGCTCAGCGACGTCTATACAAACCGTCAGTATGACCTGACTGTCGTAGGGCATACGGGAAGACTGGATCCTTACGTTCTGCTGGCCCGCTACGACACGGAGAGCGGCGAGAATTACTTTAACTACAGCAACCCCGAGGTGGATCAGCTGCTTGCCGACTATCAGTCCGAGCAGGACGAGGCGGCGCGGACCGAGATTGTCCAGAGAATCCAGGCAATCCTGGCGGAGGAGGTTCCGGCCCTGTATATCCAGGATCCCATCTCCCTCTATGTAACCCAGAGCGATGTGGAAGGCTTTGAGACCTACCCGATTGATATTTATGAGATGAAGAACGTTTCCTTCGTACAGTAAGCGTTCTGCAAGAGTTTCCCTGGCCTGAGCCATGCGGTTCAGGCCTCTTCCTTTTGCGCGATATACCCGGCAGGCGGCTGTCCGTGTTATCGCCCGTGTTATCGCGGCGGATAGGGGAAGGAATTTTCTCCTATCCGAAGCAGTGAATTGTCCCGCCCGGCGGGTAGAAAGGAAAGAGTTTCATGCTGAAAATATTAGGAAAACGCCTGCTCAGTTCTCTGGCGGTTCTGTTTGTTGTTTCCCTGATCACTTTTTTTATTCTCAAATGGATTCCCGGCGATGCGGCCCAGCTGATTTTGGGAACGGAGGCCTCGCAGGAAAGTTTGGAGGCGCTGCGGGAATCTATGGGCTTAAATGAGCCGTGGCTCACCCAGTACGGAAATTGGCTTGTCAACCTGTTTCGGGGGGATTGGGGCTCCTCCTATATTTACGGGGAAAGCGTGCGCACCTTGATTCTGCAGCGCCTGCCGGTCACCTTTTCCGTAACGATTTTCTCCATGTTGATCGCGGTGCCGGTCGCCGCGCTGATCGGCATCTTATCCGCTTTGTTTAAGGATAGTCCCATCGATGTTTTTTCCCGGTCGATCATGCAGCTGGGAACGGCGATTCCCTCCTTCTGGCTGGGGATGATTTTTATGATTGTTTTTGCCGCCAATCTGAAATGGTTTCCTGTCACAGGCTATGTGCCTCCTTCGGACGGCTTTCTTTCCTTCCTTCACAGCATCGCCCTGCCGTCTATCGTCCTTGCCATCGGGGAACTGGGCATCCTGATCCGCCTTTTCCGTTCTTCGATGCTGACGGCCCTGGAGCAGGATTTCATGCAAAGCGCCCAGGTCAAGGGGCTCTCGCGGGCAACCGCCATTGTAAAATACGCCCTTCGCAGCGCGGTTATCGCACCGATTACGGTGATCGGAAACCAGACGGCGAAGCTGTTTGGCGGTACGGTGATTATTGAGACGATCTTCGCCCTTCCGGGGATCGGCAGACTGCTCCTGACCTCAGTGGAGCAAAGGGACATTGAACTATTGCAGGGGATCGTCCTCTTCATCACCTTTATGGTGGTCTTCATCAATCTGATTACCGATCTGCTGGTGGCGGCGGCCAACCCACTGATTTGTTTGGAAACAGGAGGAAAAGATTGAAAATGAAAAACAAAAAACCTAAATTTTCCGTTATTCTGGGCATGGTTTTGATTTCCATCATCCTGCTTCTGTGCCTGGTCTCCTTTTTCTGGCTCCCCTATGACCCGGACCGGATGGATACGGCCAATCGCTTTGCCCTGCCCACCGCGGCCCATCTTTTGGGAACGGATCAGTTTGGCCGGGATGTGCTCAGCCGGATTATGGTGGCCTCCCGCTCCGCTCTGCTGGTGGGCCTGTGCTCGGTCAGCGTCGGAGCCCTGATCGGCCTGGTGGTCGGAGCCGTTGCCGCGATGTCCGGGCCGCGGCTGCAGTCGCTGATTATGCGCGTGATCGACGGCTTCATGGCCTTTCCCGGAATTCTTCTGGCGATGATGCTGGTGGCTGTTCTGGGAAAAGGGCAGATCAACGCGGTGATCGCCATCGGGATTTTTATGATTCCCTCCTTCTCCCGCCTCGTCTATTCGATGATATTGGAGAATAAAACCCGGCTGCATATCAAAGCGGCCCGCAGCTATGGCTGCGGTCCTGTGCGGATCGTCATCAGCCACATTTTCCCGGACATGCTGCCGCGGATGGTCACCCAGTTTTCCTCCTCCATTGGAGGGGCGATCCTGACCGAATCTTCCCTGTCCTTCCTGGGGCTGGGGATCCAGCCCCCTTCCGCCAGCTGGGGGATGATGCTCAGCGAGGCCAGGCAGTACGTCCTCTCCTACCCCTTTATCGCGGTTGCCCCCGGCGTAGTTCTGCTGATCGCCGTGCTGGGCTTTAACCTGTTGGGCGACGGGCTGAACGACCGCCTGGTCAGAAAAGGGGTGCGGTCATGAGCGCCCCGGTAATGCAGCTGAAGGGCTGCACGGTGGAGGACGCCCGCAAAAACATCCTGATTCACGACGTGTCTCTGGAGGTCGGGGAGAATGAATGCGTGGGAATCATCGGAGAGTCCGGATCCGGCAAGACCATGACCGCCAGGGCTATCCTGGGCCTGCTTTCCAGGGATTTAAAGCTGGATGCAAAGGAAATGACCCTGGACGGGGAGGATCTGCTGGCAATGAACCCGCGCCAGAAGCGGGATACCATCGGCAAAAAAATCGGCTTTGTGCCGCAGAACACCGTTGCCTACCTGCATCCTCTGATCCGCATCCGCAGCCAGATTGCGGACGGCTACCAGAAGGCCGGACGGGGAACGAAAAAGGAAGGGGAGGCAAAGGCGGAAAAGCTGCTTGCCCTGGTGGGGATCCACGATCCGGTCCGGGTGATGAACAGTTACCCCGGCCAGCTGTCCGGAGGAATGCGCCAGAGAGTAAATATTGCAATGGCCCTGATGTGCGACCCGCGGCTGATCATCGCCGACGAGCCGACGACCGCCCTGGACTGCATTGTCCAGAAACAGGTAACGGAGCTGTTCTTCCAGCTTCATGAGCAGTACAACACGGCTATTCTGATGATCTCCCACAATCTGACGATGCTGAAAAAATACTGTGACCGGATTGTCGTCATGTACGCCGGGCAGGTGGTGGAGGCAGGGACAACCGAGGAGGTTTTTGAACATCCCAGCCACCCTTACACGAAGGCGCTGATGGAAGTGATCCCGCGGCTAGACCAGAATCCGAACGTACCCCTGCTGGAGATTCCGGGGTATGTCCCGGAGAAGGATCGCGGCCGGTCAAGCTGCCTGTTCGCCGACCGCTGCCCGAACTGCCGGCCCCAGTGCCGAGAGCCCCTGCAGATTAACGAAGAGCAGACGCATTTTTCACGGTGCGTCGTGCAGGCGTGAGCCAGATAGAAAGGAGAGAGTCTGTAATGGAAGATATCATCCTCGAAGGAAAACAAATCGTCAAGAATTTCAATCTGAAAAAAGAGGTCTTCTGGGAGAAGCAGAAAGTGCTGCAGGCGGTGGGAGGGATAAATATCCAGCTGCGCCGCGGGCAGACCATCGGCATCGTCGGGGAAAGCGGCAGCGGAAAGTCCACGCTGGGCGAGGTTCTGGGCGGACTGCAGCAGCCGACCAGCGGTACAGTCCTGTACCATGGAAAGGATCTGGCGCAGATGAACCGGGAGGAGCGCCGCCAGTACCGCCGCAATATACAGTTTATTTTCCAGAATCCCAAGGAGTCGATGAATCCGTATTTTACAATCGAGAAAATTCTGACGGAGCCGCTGAAGCTGCTGGATGAGAGCTATACCCCCGCCTATGCCCGGCAGAAAATCGCCGAGATCCTGCCGCAGGTCGGGATGGAGCCGGACTGCGTGAAGAAATATCCCAGCGAATTGTCCGGCGGCCAGTGCCAGCGTATCGCAATCGCCCGCGCCCTCCTGCTTAGCCCGGAAATCATCGTCTGCGACGAGTGCGTTTCGGCTGTGGACGTTTCGGTGCAGGCGCAGATTTTGAATCTGCTGAAATCCCTGCAGCGCCGCTACGGCACCAGCTATTTGTTCATTTCCCATGATATGGGCGTGATCCACTATATGTCGGACTATGTGCTGGTGATGGTCGGCGGGAAGATCATCGAGCAGGGAGACGGGGCGACGGTGATGAGCCATCCGGCCGAGGCTTATACCGCCCAGCTGATCAACAGCTCTCTGTTCCAGGAGGAACCGATATGCGCTGCACTGTAATCGGAAACTGGGGCGGCTGCTGCCGGAAAAACGAGGCTTGTTCCGGCTACCTGCTGACGCAGGACGGATTTCATCTGCTGTTAGACTGCGGCAGCGGCGTCTTAAGCGTCCTGCAGAATATCATCGACCTCAACGACCTGCATCACATTTTCCTTTCCCACTATCATTTTGACCACTACAGCGACGCCGGCTGCGCCGTTTATTCCAGGCTGGTCAATATGCAGGTCGGCAAAACAAAGCAAAAACTTCATTTTTACGGATTGCCGAATGCAGAGAAATTTTCCGAGCTGACCTGGGAGCCTTATTCCGACATTACCCCTGTCGCCGCCTCCGGCCGGCTGCAGATCGGCCCCTTTGCCTGCACCTTTCAAAAGACCGTCCATCCTGTGGATTGTCTGGCAATTCGCGTGGAGGCCGGTGGAAAAAGCCTGGTGTACACCGCGGATACCGGATACTTTGACGGGATGGCTGAGTTTGCCAGGGATGCGGACCTGCTGATCAGCGAGTGCAGCCTCTATGCCCCTGCCGGCGGCGAAAAGGCAGGCCATCTCAATGCGGAGCAGGCCGGGCTCCTGGGAGCCCGCTCCGGCTGCCGGACGCTGCTTTTAACCCATCTGCCGCTGTACGGGGAATTGGAGCGGCTGCGCGAGCAGGCGAAGAAAAACTATCATGGCCGGCTGCTGATGGCCGACAAGTTGATGGCGATTGATTTGGAGGATTAAATATGGATACACTTGAGCTGGTATTGGTACGGCATGGATTTTCCCTTGGAAATGAGAAGCATCTGCTCAGCGGATGGAGCGACGTTCCGCTGACGGACAAGGGCCGCCAGGAACTGCGGCTCCTGCGCCAGAAGATGAATTATCCGCAGACGCAGAAATATTACAGCTCGGATCTGTGCCGCTGTACCGAGACCTTTCACATCATCTATGACGGAAGGGCCGAACTGGACGGCCTGCTCCCCCAGTTTCGGGAAATCTATTTCGGCTCTCTGGAAAACCGCCCGGAATCGGAGATGCCCTCTAGGGAGTTTTTCAGAGCCTGGCTGAAGGGCGAGCAGGCAAGCGGAGGAGAAAGCTTTGACGGGGAAACCTTCGACGGCTTTCGCCAGCGCATTACCGGGGCCCTTGCCGATCTGGTCCGCCGCTGCCGCGAAGAAGATACGCAAAGCGTCACCCTGGTCACGCACTCCGGCGTTATCCGGACGCTTTTAATGTCTCTGCGCAATTTGGAGGGGGAGAATTTTCCGTCCATTCCGACGCCCAACGGCCTGGGCTATGTCTTGAATCTGCGGACAGACTCGCCCCAGCCGGAGCTGCTTCGGTATGAGCCGATTCCCGCCCGGCAGGCTTTGTCTGGGCAGGTGGGATAAAAATCGGCAGAAAGCGAGGCGGTGAGAAGAAAAAGATTGATAAATGGAGCGGGTTGTGATAAAAATAAATTAACCGATAGAATTCGGACTCCACGGAAGTATAGCCTATTGGTTATGCTTCTTGTGGAGTTTTCTTATTTGGGGAGGGAAAGTATGAAAAGATGGCTGCAAACCGCGCTGGTATTGTTCAGTATTATCCTAGTTGCCGCAGGGCTGACGGGCTGCCGCGCAGAGGGGGGAGAAATACGGGAGGGGAACAAGGAAGAGATCTTTACAAAAACCATTCATGATTTCGGCGAATTGCGGGTGGAGAACCTGGATGAGCAGGAGGATACAAATTTTATTGTTTATGCGGAAGACGTCCGGGAAATCGCTATGACAGATCAGGTCAATATACTGACAGAGGCGGACGAGGAAGAACGGATCTATACTTTTTCCTGTCCGGACGAAGAGCTGCTGTCTATGGAGGAGGGCGATGTTTTTTACGGGGTGAGCGAACGGTATGAGGCAGTATGCGTCAAGGTCGAGTCCATGGAAGAGACGGATGGTCAGGTAACCATCCATGGTGGTGAACTGGTATTATCCGACTTGTTTGCCTATGTAGATATTGATATGGAAATTGATTACACACAGCTCTACTTTGATGCGGATGATGTGCCGGAGGACTGTACCGTAGAATATGAAAACCCGTCTGCTGCCGGAGGTTTGTCTGCCGGTACAGCTCTGTTGAGTGCTGTGCCGGGCGAAGGGGAAGCGCAGGCGGCTCGGATGGCCATGGCGGCGGCAGGCGGAGCCGGCACGGCCGGCGGGCTGCGGATCGGCGCCAGCCTGAATATGTCCAGGGATGCTGTCACTGTGCAGGGCGCTTTTTCCTTGTGCATCCAGAGTGTCCAGGTGGAATTCCGCTATACGGAAGGAGTCCTGTTTTCTTCTTTCGTTGTGAACAGTACAGTGGAGAACGATGCATCCGTAACGCTCAAGGGGGATGTGATCGAGATAGAGAAGCCTTTGTTTGGAATAACGGTTCCGGTAGGAGGGCCGATCCTGGGCATGCTCTATCCGTCATTCTTGCTTGAGGCATCTGGGGAGATTCAGATAGGACTGAATTCCAGCCAGAGCTACCAGGAGGGATATTCCGTAAGCGCGGGAGCGGATACAGGTTTTCAGTGGGACATGGTCTCAGACTGGGGACAGCCTACCGTGACACCCCGGTTTGAAGATATATCAGGCAACGTAAAGGCTGGAGTGCAATTCACAGCATCCTTAAGCTGTATGCGCGTGGCAGATATTCACGCCGCCTTTTTTGGAGGAATGGAAATAAAAGGGAGTTACGATCCCTTCGCTGTTTCTGTGGAGGAACAGCAGATGGATTCGGTGCATGACTGCCGGGTTTGTATTGATGGAGATGCAAACCTGTTGGGCGAAATAAGCGTGGGGGCGGGGATTGGCTTCTTGCCTGGACAGCGTCTGTACCAGTCGGAGATGACTTTGGTACATCTTGACTCAAAATTCTGCGATTTTTACCTGTCCTTTGGGGACGGCGGCGGACGGGACGCAGAGTTTGGCTGGAATGCCGTCTGTCCGCACAGGAGGTACCGTACGCTGGTGACGGTTTTAGATGAGGCGGGCGAAAATGCAGACGGGGCGCAGGTAACAGCCACTTACCCCGACGGACGCACGGAGACTGTCGCTGCGGATGGAACAGGAATGGCGGAATTTTTCCTGCCGGAAGGAGAGAACTCTGTTACAGCCGTCAAGGCGGGGGAACGAGCCAGTATCTCTCTTGCTGTAACGGATCAGCCGCCCATTACAGCCCTGATGCGGCTGCAGGATCAAAGACAGATCTTTGTCGGGTACCGTTTTTATAAGGACAGTGGGCAGCAATCCCTGGATTCCTATCCGGAGCTAACCAGTCTTATACAGTCCCAGTATCCGGATGCCGTCTGGATCAATGAAGATGAATGGATGGGACATAGCGGCGGGAATAACAATACGACGTATGGCAACTATACGCTGCAAGGAATGCAGGAGGCTTACGGTCTGTCTGCGGGAGATATTATCATATATGTGGCTGCAGGAAATGCGTCTACAGATGGGTACAGTTCAATATCCATCCGGGTTGGCATGGCTCTTTTGCCGGAGGAGACGGAGGATCCGGATGGCTCAACAGAAAGGGAGGACGCCGGAGCAGGGCAGGATACGCCGTTGGTAGGTTGGTTCTACCATATTGATGTACAAACACTTCTCTATACTGGGGGGCACATTGAAAATTCATCTCCCACAGACTATTATGCAGATCGCGTTTATTACCTGATTTGGGAATCCATCTATCATGGGCTGGAATACGATGAAGAGTATCGGATTACCAATATTGGGACAGGGTGGACCCAGACGGAACGGGAGGAAGAGGCGCCCAATCCGGGGACAACAAGTCGGTTTTATGCGTCTTCTATGTACCAGCCTCTGGTCGCACAATATGCGGCGGAGAGCTTTCCTTACGTAGAGCTTTTGCTGGCGGATGAATGGCTTATTGATATTGAATAGCAAACCGATATATGGGGCAAGAGAAGAACAGGGAAGGTTATCGAAGCCTTTCCTGTTTTTATATGAGAATTTGAGGTTTATTCCCTTGCTCGTCTATTGACAAACAACCTTATATATGTTATTTTATAAACGACTGACCGGTCGGTCATAATTTGCATACGAAAAGGAGGCGGCCATGGGAGGACAGGGAAAACGGAAACAAATTATGGAGGCGGCCATCCGCCTGTTTGCAGAGGAGGGCTTTGAGGCTGCGTCCATGCAGGATATCGCCAACGCGGCGGGGGTGGCCAAGGGGACGATGTATCTGTATTTCCCGTCGAAGGAAGAGCTGATCGCCCAGGTATACCGCCACTGCTACCGGATGGATGTGGAGGCCTGCAATGCGGGCCTGGACGAAGAGGGGACGGCCCTGGATAAGCTGTGCCGCCGCCTGGACAATATCATGGATTTTACCCTTTCCCATCCGCTGGAATCCCGGATTGAGAGGCTTTACGGAAGCCGGCCGGGCAGTATGCGCCGGCCGGGGGACTGCCTGGAGGAGCTTTATGAGGATATTGAAGCGGTGGTGGAGGAGGGAGTCAGCCGGGGCGAGTTAAAGAACCTGCCTGCGGATCTGCTGGCCCAGACCTATTATGGGATTGCCACTGCGATGTACCTGTTCTTTCAGGCGGAGCCGGAGCTCTGGCAGGATGAGGGCGTGCGTTCTCGGTGCAGACAGGTGATACGGGACAGCCTTTCGGCATAGTCCGGTACAATTCCGGCACAATTTCGGCACGATTCCGGCATAATTGCAGCATGGTTTCGACATAAACCGCATGGCGGTTTACATAATAAAAATAAAATGAGGAGGAAGAAACAATGAAGAGAAGAAGTTTGGCTTTGCTTTTGGCGGCGGCCCTGGTGCTCTCTCTGGCGGGCTGCTCTAGCGGCACCGACGGCACCGAGGGAACTGCGGCAGGCACGCAGGCTCCGACGGCCGGAGCCGAAACGGAAGAGGCGACGGAGGCGGCCGGCGGCTATACGGCGGGAACCTACACCGGAACTTCTACCGGCATGAACGGTGAGGTGACAGTGGAAGTGACCTTCGACGAGGACAGTATCACCGCCATCACGGTGACAAACCAGTCCGAGACCTACGGCATTGGCCAGGGCCTTGATACGACGCCGGTGGAGGCCCTGCCCCAGCAGATGTTAGAGGGACAGACCGTGAATGTGGACTCGGTTACCGGAGCGACCATCACCTCCGCGGCCATCAAGGCGGCGGTGAAGGACTGCGTGGAGCAGGCCGGAGGCGACGCGGCGGCTATGCCGGAGTATCATCCGGAGTCCGATGTGCCGGAGACGGTCGAGGCGGATGTGATCGTGGTGGGCGCCGGAGCTGCCGGTCTGTCCGCGGCCATTACGGCGGCCGAGGGCGGCGCGGATGTAGTGGTGATTGAGAAGCAGGGCGTGACCGGAGGATCGACGGCCCGCAGCGGCGGCAAGATTCTGGCCGCGGGTACCCAGTGGCAGGAGGCACAGGGCCAGGAGGACAATCCGGATCTGATGTATGAGTACCTGATGAGCTTCAGCAATGGGCTGATCGATGAGGATTTGCTGCGGATGTTCTGCGACGATTCCGCCGAGAACCTGAACTGGCTGGCGGATCTGGGCGTACAGGTACAGGATGTGGAGCCGATCCATTCCTCCCTGACTCCCTGGAGGGTGCACAATACCCTGGGAGGCGGCGGACAGACCAGCGGCCATGGCGGCCAGATTACAGTTCCCCTGACCAAGACAGCGGAAGGACTGGGCGTCAATATTATCTACAATACCAGCGGCACGGAACTGGTTACCGATGAAAATGGAGCGGTTACCGGCGTGGTGGCTGAGACGGCTGATGGAAAGACCGTAACCCTGCAGGGCAAGGCTGTCGTTCTGGCGACCGGCGGCTATGCATCGAATCCGGAGATGATGGCCCGTTATTCCGCCTTCCTGCCGGATAATTCCTACACCAGCGTTCCCAAGGGCAACGTGGGCGACGGCCTGGTCATGGCCGAGGCTGTGGGAGCCCAGGTGTTTGACAGCGAGGGCCTGCAGCTGGTGTATGTGAGCTATACCTGCGGCGTAGGCATCAATGAGGAATCCGGTCTGATCGTATCCGCCGCCGGCGAGCGCGTGGTGGACGAGTGGACCTATCAGTCCCATGTGGCCGAGGCGCTGCGTCTGGCGGAGAGCCCCATTGCCTACTATATCGCCACCGCCAATGATCCGAATCCCACGGTGCAGTATGGCATGACCCTGGATTCCACGGTGCAGGCTTCTTCCGTTGAGGAACTGGCCGGCCTTCTGAACATGGATCCCGAGGTGCTGACGGCTACGGTGGATCGCTACAATGAACTGTGCGCCGCCGGCGAGGACGAGGACTTCGGCAAGCCTGCGGAGTACATGGTTCCGGTGGAGGGCGATACCTATTATGCCATTGCTATGAACCCCGGTTCCTCCGCTACCTTCGGCGGCCTGTGCATCAATGAGGATTCCCAGGTCCTGGATACGGAAGATCAGCCGATTGCCGGTCTGTACGCTGCCGGCGAGGTGGCCTTCACCGGGCTGTTCGGCACGGAATACCCCTGCTGCGGCATGGCCATCGGTTCCGCTGTCTACTTTGGCAGAATTGCCGGAACGAACGCGGCTGCCCTGGCTGTGGGAGAGACGGAGGCTGAGTAAAACTATATTTGCCTGATTGAGCAGGAGGGGGATATTCCCCCTCCTGTAATGACTTACTCTTGCTTAGTTTCCGGAGGCTGGCCGCTGTCTTTGCCGGCCTCCTTCTGCGCTACAAGATATCCGTGATAAATTTCAGTAAATAGAAAACTGAAAACAATGGGGGCAACAGAAGAATCCACGTACACCGGGTAATTCAGGGAGGCCCAGGTAGGAAGGACGATTACCTCGTCGGCCATTTTTCGCAGAGGATGCTGCTTGGTGTTGGCAATCAGGACGATATAAGGACGCCTGTGCGGCGGCATGTCCTTCACAAAAGCGAGAAATTTCTGGTGAGTCGCATTTTCCGCTGTAAAAAGGATGACTACATCATTGGGTTGAACCATGTGGAGGGTTTCGATTTCAAACCCGGGCTGGATGGTGAAGGAACGGGTTCCTCCCAGCATCAGATGCATCGACAGGATGTAGGCGGGAGGATAGCTGTTGCCATGACCGGTGACAAAAACAGTCGAGGCATTCCGCATCCGCAGGCTGAGCTTTTCCAGCTGCTTCTCCGAGAGCATTTTTTTTGTTTCCAAAACAAGCTGGGAAAAATAGTAAGCCTGATCGTGAGAGGCCGCCTGCGATTTATCAATAATAGGGCTTGAATGTGTGGCCGCATAGAAAGCCAGACGGAAATCGCTGTATCCCTCATATCCGATTCGCTTGCAGAAGCGGCTGATGGCGCTTTGCGAAATATTGAATCGGTTCGCCAGGTCGCTGGCAGTGGACGAAAAGAATAAAAAAGTATGTTTTTGAATCAGCTCGTAAACCTCATGCTCTTTTGGGGTCATTTCTTCTTCGCATTGCTTCATTTTTTCCCAAATGTCCATGATTGCCTCCAAATGTATTTCATTTCTGTAGCCGTTTCTTCAGAGTATAGCATAGAAAGAAGTGCTGGACAAGGAAGCGGAGTCTCGGCAATTTTACTAAATTTTAGTTTTCGATTTTGTTGAAAAATTCATTCAGAAAAATATTGAAAAAGCCATTCAATAGTGCTACCCTATTTGTAGGAATTGGCTGAACCATTCAGATAAAAAGTGAATGGTATAGTCACTCATAGGCGTAAAAATGACAAACAAAGAGGGAAATGGGGGATATGGTATGGTTAGTTTTAGCAGTGAAAAGGTTACTCCGCATATTACAAGAATACGGGACGGCAGCGATGTATGCGAATACTTGATTGTAGGAAATGACCGTGCTGCGCTGATCGATACGGGGTACGGCATCGGGGATCTGAAGGGCTATGTGGAAAGCCTGACGGATAAACCCTACGAGGTATTTATCACCCATGGACATGTGGACCATGCGGCCGGCGCCGCCCAGTTTGAAAAGGCATATATGAACCTGGCCGACCAGGCTCTGTTTAATGTTCACTGCGAGGTGGAGTTCCGCAAGGAGATGCTGGCCTCCCATGGAGACCTGCAGCTGGAGGAGGCGGACTTCCTGCCTAAGAGAAAGGCTCCTTTTACCAATATTGAGGATGGTATGGAAGTGGATCTGGGCGGGGTTACCGTTACCTTCCTCCACATTCCGGGCCATACGCAGGGGATAATGGTTCCGCTGATAAAGGAAGACAGGGCGGTTCTCTTCGGAGATGCCTGCGGCGTCGGCGTACTGCTGCTGCTTCCGGAGTCCTCTACCGTGGAAGAATATTGTAAGAGCCTGAAGAAACTCCAGACTTATGAACCTTACTACGACACGGTGCTGAGACAGCACGGTACCTGCACTTCGACGCCTCATGTGCTGGAGGATAATATTGAAAACTGTGAGAAGATCCTGGCGGGAACGGACGACCATGTGGAAGACAAAATGATGGGCGTGACCTGCTACTGGGCCCGTGAGATCGATCCGGCCACAGGAATGCGGAAGGATGGAAGAGAGGGGAATATCCGTTATTCCCTGGATCATGTCCGCTGAAGGGATACAGAAATGAATTGTCGGACAGACAATGAAAAAATAAAAAGAAGAGAGGAATAAGTATGGCAAAAGGTATTGTTCATTTTCGTGTTGACGATCGTATGCTCCATGGGATTGTGTCTACGGACTGGGTTCCGCAGTTTAACGCCACCAGGGCTATGGTAGTCGATGCGACTGCAGCGGGGAGCGATCTGACGAGATCCACTTTGAAGATGGCCTGCCCGGCGGGCGTGGCGCTTTCGGTACTGGCTCCGGAAAAGGCTGCGGAGAATATTCTGGCAGGCAAGTATGCCGCACAGAAAGTTTTCTGCGTATGCCGCTATGTGAAAGGCGCTTATGAACTGTTCAAAGCAGGAGTGGAAATTCCGCAGCTGAACCTGGGCAACGTTACCCAGAATAAGGGTGAGACGATTGTCCTGGACAAGACCGTGCGGGTATCGCCGGAGGAGAGAGACATGCTGCGCGAGATGAGAGACGCAGGGGTTAAAATCACGGCCCGTTTCCGCGTGTCGGATACGGAAACAGATGTGAGCAAGCTGTTGGATTAAAATCCGAAGAGGGTTTTAATAATAGAAAGGAGGGGCAAACGAAATGTTTAGTCCGTTACAAGTTATTCTTCTTGCAGTTTTGGTTGCCTTTTGGAAATGGCAGCAAATGAATCTGCAGTGCCTCAACTACGCAGCCGTAGTGACGGTGGGCGCCCTTACCGGTTTGATCATGGGGGATTTTGGAACCGGTATGCTCGTCGGCGGTACCATGTGCTTGATGAGTCTGGGACTCTTTGGTGCAGGCGGTTCCAGCGTTCCTGATTATCAGACAGGATGCGTCGCTGGCGCGGCTTTTGCTATCGCGATGGGGCAGAGCGGTCAGGATGCTGTGACCACGGCCATGACCATTGGCATCCCGGTAGCTGCGCTGGGTACGGAGCTGGATGTTCTGGCAAAGACCTCCGGATCCTTCTTCATCCATAAGATGATGAAGTGCTCCGATGCGAAGGACTGGAAGGGAATGGGCCGCTGGCTGTGGCTTTCCCAGATTCCGGCTCTGGGTGTGTGGGTACTTCCTATGGTATTGCTTACGACTGTAGGCGCTAACTATGTAGAGATTGTTATCAATGCGATTCCGCAGTGGCTGAACAACGGCCTGACGGTTGCCAGCGGAATGCTCCCTGCACTGGGCTTTGCTATTCTGCTTCGCCAGCTGCCGTTGAAAAAGTATGGTTACTTCTTACTGTTTGGTTTCGTCCTGGCTGCTTACCTGGGCCTGAGCGTACTGGCTATCGCTATGCTGGGCGTTGTGGTTTGTGTGTTCATCTTCCAGATGAGAGAAGAAAATGATAAGAAAGCGGCCAATGCAGTATATGCAGGAGGTGACAACGAAGATGAGTAATGAAACTGTTAAGCTGACAAAAAAAGATTTGACGCAGGTGCTTCGCCGTTATGTATTGTCCCGTCAGACCTGCTTTAACTATGAAACGATGCAGTCCGGTCCCTGGGTGTGGTCCATGCATCCTGCCATGAAGAAAATCTACGGCGATGATGATGTTCTGGCAGAAAAATATAAGAGCTACTTTAAGTTTTTTAACTGCCATCCCTGGTTTGGCCAGCTGATCCTGATGTCCAACCTGGCTGTTGAGTCCACCAAGGATGAGAATGCTACCGAGACGGCTCTGGATGTCCGTACTTCCCTGATGGGACCTCTGGCAGGCCTGGGCGACGCGATTGTTTGGGTTCTGCTGCCCACCGTTATGGGCGCTATCGCCGGATATCAGGCGCAGAACGGCAGCATCTTCGGAACGATCCTGGCTATCGCCGTAAACATTGCCCTCTGGCTGGTGTTCTGGTTCCTGTCCTATCCTGTATATGAAAAGGGAGTGTCCTTCATTACCTCGAAGAGCGCATCCTTACATAATCTGACGGAGGCATGCTCCATCCTGGGTATCATCGTAATGGGCGCTATGGTTGCATCCACGGTCAATGTGAATATTACATATTCGTGGACGGTAGGAGACCTGACGCAGAATCTGGGCGACCTGCTCAATTCGATCATTCCTTACTTCGCCAATGTGGTTACGACAGCCATCATTTACTGGGCGTTGGGACGCAAGAAAATGACGTCCGGCAAGCTGATCTGGATTGTTATCATTGTTGCCATCGTTCTGGGCGCATTGGGAATCTGCGGTTAAGACGTATTGCGTGAGGCTCTCTGCAGAAGGTTGCAGAGAGCCTCTCTGTGTATTTATAAATGGGATATAAAATGGGAGGAAGCTTAGAATGAAAGTATCGACTGGCAGAAAAGAAATCACACCTACAGGAGAGTTTTTCCCGTGCCGGCTGTCGGGGCATGCGATTCGGACGGAGCCGGCGGAGGGAATCATGAATCCGCTGTGGACAACCGCTCTACGGTGGGAAATAGATGGGGATAACTTGATTTGGGTGACGGTAGAACTAATTGGCCTGGAGAGAAGCTATACGGAGGGGATTGCACAGGAAATATCCTTAAAGTATAATATTCCAAAGGAAAATATTACAATCTGCTTTACCCATACCCATTCCGCTCCTGAATGCAGGGAAAAATCCTGGCTGGGACCTGGCGCGGTTCCGGGCTACATGGATTTTGTGCGGGAACAGGTTCTGGCTGTTGTGGAAGAATGCTTTTTGGCGGAAATGCAGCCGGTGGAGTTGTATGCGGGGACGACCGTGATAGAGGGCTGCTACGGAAACAGGAACGGGAAGGACAAACCCTGCGATAAAACGGTTACAACGCTGGAATTCCGCAATGGAGATAAGGTGGTGGCCGGTATTGGACATTTCACCTGCCATTCTACCGTCCTGGGACCGCAGAATCTTCTGGTTAGCAGCGATTTGGCAGGCTATGTGGCCAGAGCGCTGGAAGAAAAATGGGGCGTATATCCGCTTATTTTTGTCGGCGCGGCCGGGGATATGAGCAACCGCCTGTATCGCCAGGGCAACGATCTGGCAGAGCTGAATCGGGTGGGCAAGGAGATGATGGATCAGGTTTTTGCCGGAATCCACCCGGAAAAATTGTCCGTTTCCAAACCGGTTATCCGCACATTCCATTTCAGCGAGACCTATTACCCGAAGAAAGAGGAAAAACAGGCTCAATATGAAGAAATTCAAAGACGAGTTGCCAATGCTCATACCTTCGATGAAAAGAAGGTGTATTCTTCGGCCCTGGCTGCAGCAAAGGAAGGACTGAAATGCGAACCCTTCTGCCTGGATCTGGTCTGCCGCTATATGGATTTGGGAGATCTGCGGATCTTTACGGTTCCGGCGGAGCTTTTCTCCCGCTTCGGCTTGAAGATCAAGGAACAGATGGGCGGAAAATGCCGAATCTGCTGGTGCTACAGCAATTATTCGGCAGGATATTTAGGCAATAAGGAAGATTACGGCGCATCCTTTGAGACGGCCGCCTCCAGCATCCCGGTGGGGACGACGGAGCGGATCGTGGAAGAAATGTGCGCGTTTATTGCGCAATGCAATAAGGAAAGAGAGGAGACGAAATGAAAATATTACTGGTAAGCCATGGGGCGTTTGCAGAGGGAATTGCCGCTACGGTCAGAGACTTTTTTGGGGCTGGAAATATATATACGGCCTGTGTTACACTGGAAAACGGGACAGCCGACCTGACCAAAAAGGTAGAGGAGTATTTGTCCCAGTGGGGAGATGAGCAGGTGGTGATCTGCTCGGACGTAAAGGGCGGCAGCGCCAACCAGAGCGTTGTTCCCTATATGAACCGCCCGAATACCTTCTTGATTTCCGGGATGAACCTGGCCCTTCTCCTGCAGCTTCACATGGAGACGGAGGTTACGGCGGAAAGCCTGCGGGATATGATTGCCGGAGCGAGAGAAGATATGCAGCTGATTAACGACATGAGTTTTGAGTTTGACGAGGACGATGAATAAGAGGGAAATCGCAGAGAAGGCGAAGGGAATCAAGCTGATCGCCCTGGATATGGACGGCACCAGCCTGAATAACAGGAGCGAAATAACCCCGCGGACGAGAAAAACCATCCAGGCATTGGTCGACCGGGGGTATATTGTGACGCCGGCCACCGGCAGGGGATTTTACGGACTGCGGGAAAATATGCTGCAGGTGTCGAATATTCGCTATGTTATCTCCGCCAATGGGGCAGTGGTGACAGACGCGGAAAAAGGCCGTATCGGCGAAAAGCTGATTCCGCAGGCGGAGGCTGCCCGGTTCGTACAGGAACTGCTGCATGAGGGCTGCTATATTTATCTGCATCGGTACGATGAAAAGAGCACCCATATGTTTGGCTGTCCGAGCAGAGAGGCATACATAAAGGGAGCAAGTTTCCGCAAAAAAGATTGGCCCGAGGACAGAGTGCTTTATGGATCGGATTTGGCAGACTTTATCCGCAAAGGCGGCCGTGACGTGATTAAGCTGGGCCTTGTATTTGAAAAGAGTAAAAGCTTCGCCGATTACGAACCGATCATTCGGAAGGAATTTCCGGATTTGAATTGTTTTCGGGTCTCGCCAAACAGTTTGGAGATGACCAATGCCCAGGCCAGCAAAGGAAATGCCCTGCGTTTCCTCTGCGAATACCTGGGCATTGACCCGGAACAGGTCTGCGCCATCGGCGATCAGGGAAACGATATTTCCATGGTCAGCTACGCCGGGCTGGGCGTGGCCATGGGGAATGCAGTGGATTCCCTGAAAGCAGAGGCGGATTATATAGCGGGATCAAACGATGAAGAGGGGGCAGCCGCTTTTTTTGAGGAGTTTTTTCTATAAGAAAATGGGGCGGAAAGAGGCGTTCGGCATATACTGACAAAAAAACCAAAAAAAATAAAAAAAGCGGTTGACAACCCCAAAAAGCTGTGGTAGTATATACAAGCTGTCAGCGAGACAGCAAAAGAAAAGGTAAGAAAAACCAAGAAAAATCAAGCACCTTGACAACAAAACAGTATATTCCAACCCTGAAGATTCTTTTAAAGAATTTTTGGAACAAAACCTAAAAGGTAAAAACGGAAAGAATAAGCCAAGAGTTTATTCGGACCAGACAAACTTTAATTCGAGAGTTTGATCCTGGCTCAGGATGAACGCTGGCGGCGTGCTTAACACATGCAAGTCGAGCGAAGCA
>CALWRE010000152.1 GCA_944383835.1 uncultured Lachnospiraceae bacterium
TACGCAGAAGCGTAGAGTCGGTGATTTGCCGCTGGCCGCGACGCTTTTCCCGCTCCAGGATATCCCGCACCACCACGGTAGAGTAAATACCATCCAGAAGAGACAGGGCTTTATCCTGATCCAATCCAATGTCCGCGATCCCAGGCATTCCGCCAAAACGCATATAGGCGTCAAACACCTCCCGCAGGTCATAGCGTTCGCCGTTTTTATCAAACACCTGCCGACGAGTTCCGCCCAGGGCGCTGCTGGTTTCCCGCACTTCAAAGTTGTGGAAATCCAGGAACTCCTGGAAAGAGAGCGGCAACATTTTGATCTCCACGCATCGTCCGGAGAGATAGGTGGAATACTCAGAAGACAGCAGGTAGGCGTTGGAGCCGGTAATGTAGATGTCGCAGTCCAGATCCACCCGGAAGGAATTGACCGCATCTTCCCAGGCGTCGATTCGCTGCAGCTCGTCAAAGAAGAGGTACATCCTCTTGCCCGGAACGACTTTCTCCTTTACATAATGGTATACCTCATCTGAGGTCATGCTTCGAAAATCGTGGGATTCAAAGTTCATCTCCACGATCTGTTCCTGCCCTATGCCAGTTTCCCGTAGGTGCCGGATCATTAGCTTCAGCAGGCTGGATTTGCCGCAGCGGCGGATGCCGGTGATGACTTTTACCGGTTCCGTGTCTTGGAAACCGATCAGTTTCTTCAAGTACCGGTCCCGGTTCTTGAGTTCGTGTGATTCTATCATAGCGCATTCCTCCTGTTGCTTCTACTATAGCATAAACTATAAGAATAATCAAGTTTATGCTGTCGATAGCATAAACTTATAATATTCGACAAAAAATGCACCATTAAATAAACAGCAGCCCTCGGCTGTCATAAACCGAAGCGCCTGTATCATTGCCACAGCGGATCGCCCGGTCAAGCCCCATGATAGTGACAATTGCACCGTCAATCTTCTCTGTGGATTTTTCCTTGTCCGCCTTGATGTTGCCAGCCGGGTCAGTGCGGATGAAGATGTTGTCCATCATCCACCGCAGCACCGGATGACCGCCGTGGGCGATTTTCTCCTCCAGCACCAGCTTCATCAGTTCTTTAGTTGGCGGGGACATATCCTTAAAGCCCTGCCCAAAGGGAACTACCGTGAAGCCCATGCCCTCCAGGTTCTGCACCATCTGTACAGCGCCCCAGCGGTCAAAGGCAATCTCCCGGATGTTAAACTTCTCACCGAGTCTTTCGATAGTTCTTACGTTCTTACAGCCCTATGCCAAATCAGAAAAATCGTGAATAATCCAGTAGGCGTATTCATTTTTCTGTCCCCTTTGATAAATCATGCCTGTCAACATGACTTTTTAATAGGAGTGCTAAAATTGCAGACAAAATCCTCGCAATTACCGTACTCCACCAGATCATCACCTGCCCGCCGAACAGAGGCGGCAAAAGCAGCATAAGCAAAAGCATGAGAACCGGCTCTATAAATGTCAGCAAATAGGATAGCGCGCTTTTTTCCGAGGCGTAAAAGCTGGCTGTCGTGACACGAGTAACTGCTACAAACGGGACGGAAATAAGAAAAATCGGAATGATTTTCGCCACTTCCACATTTACATCATTGGAGGTACCGAACAAAAGTCCCAGACTTCCTCTTGTGAGATACATAACAACGCAGCCGATTACAGCCAGAAGCATAGCAAAGGCATACGCCAACCTCCGAATATTTTTCAGCCGTGCAAAGTCCCCTTCTCCGTAACACCGGCTAATGAGAGGCTGGCTGCCATCGCCCACGCCTTGAAAGATCAGATAGATAATACAAATCATATATGCAATGCAAGCGTATACTGCGATCGCCGATTCCCCTCCGTAAGAAGCGGAAAATCGGTTGATGATAATCAAAGAGATATTGGGGGACATGGCAAGGCCAAAAGGGGCAATCCCGATTTTCAGGACAGACATTACCACCCTGCCCATTTTTGAAAACGGAATTTTTAAGATAAACTGCTTCTTTTGGATAATGTAGACTAAAGCAATCAACATCGTGACGCCTTGCCCAATTACGGTAGCAATGGCAGCCCCGGCTACGCCTTGCTCCCATACCCATACAAAAAGATAGTCCAGAATGATATTGCTGATAAATCCCGCCATCATGGCGATCATAGCATAAAAGGAACCGCCGAGGTTACGGATCAAGGGGACAAGCCCCGTGCCGAAAACTTGCAGGATCGTACCAAAGGTAACGACCACAATATATTCTTCGGCCAAAGACAGCATCTTGCCGCTGGCCCCCAAAAGCCGCAGCAGTGGATTGTACCAGCATAAAACCCCAACGGTTAAAATGACGCTGAAGGCAATCATCAACCAGTTTGCTCCCGCTGTAAACATGCGGGCTTCTTTTTCCTTTTTCTCCGCTTTATTGATTGAATAGTAAATTGCGCCGCCCATACCGATCCCCGTCCCAACAGCCTGGATAAAAGCGACGATAGGATATGCAATATTTACAGCAGAAATCCCAACGTCCCCCAAACTGTTCCCCACGAAAAATCCGTCTACAATCGCATAAACGCCGGATAGGGCAAAGGACAAAATGGACGGAAAAACATATTTGAAAAACTATTTCGTATCACGCGTTTGTATCATTGGTATTCTTGCCTCCGGCTTCCTGAAAAAGTTTTATAAACAGCGCGCCATCTTCGCTCAGTCTGTGCATACGTTCA
>CALWRE010000153.1 GCA_944383835.1 uncultured Lachnospiraceae bacterium
GGTCACATCCACATTTTGATTGAAGAAGAGACCAAATGTAATGGTGTTGATAAACTTTTTGACAGAACTCTCTGCAATTTCGACATCTCCGTCCGGAGCTGTTTTATCCAGTTTCACGGTAATGGAAACGAGATCTTAAACCCCATTGCCATGACGGAGCCGGGCATTTCCGGGAGAGAGCTATTGCATCGGGGATGAGCGTTGCGTCGGGGGTGAGCACTACACCGGGGGTGCTCAAAATACCAATATTTCAAATACAAAAGGGAGCGATTTTCCGCTCCCTTTTTCCACTATTATAATACCACAAAAACGGCCTTAAAACAAGACTGCAAATGTCACGGACGTGATGCTATAATCATTGCAAATAACGAAGAGGGGAATTGCAATGAAGCAATTAAACGGGCTCAAAGGATTGCTGCCCTATCTATTGGCCAAACGAGGAACGGTCATTCTGATTTTCCTTCTCTCCGTTTGGGAGGCCGTGCTGGCCCTCCTGCCCATTCAGCTGATCGGCGCCATCGTGGATCTGCTCTCCACCGGAGAAAGCCTCTTTTCTCCGCTTCTGGGAAGCCGTGTGGAGCTGTATATAGCTGCCTTTACCGTGGTCTACTTAGTCAGGCAGGCCATCTCCATCTTTTGCGGAAATCGAAACGCCATGCTGGCCTTTAAAATCATCGAAGAGATCCGGGACGACGCCATGGTCTGGGTCATGGATAGCTACAGGCCCTATAAGGAGGAGCGAAAAGAAGGCGACATTGTCTCGCGGGTCTCCGGCGACGTGGAAGCGGTTGTCCGCGCTGTCGCGGGGCCGCTGAACGGGCTCCTCCCTATGCTCCTGCGAATGATCGCTTCTATTATCATTCTCTTCCTCTGGACTCCCCCTCTTGGCCTCCTTGCCCTGGCTCTGATCTATCCGCTGGCTATTTCCAGCAGGCAATTCTCTTTAAAGGGGAAGGAGAGTGCCGCTGCGCAGCGGGCCGCCAGCGGGCGTCTCGTCAGCGCAATTTCCGACATCCTCTATTCCATCCCCGTTATCAAGGCGTGGGGGAGCGAGGACTTCGAGAGCAAAACGTTTCACAGGAGCGTCCATGAGATCTACGAGCTCAATCATAACTTGCAGAAGGCGGGCGACCGGTACTGGTGCGTGACCCATTTCCTCATGGCCGTTGGCTATGTAGCTGCCGTCGCCCTCTCCACCCGCTCTGCCCTTGCCGGTACGATGACCATCGGCAGCATAACGGTGGCGTATTTGTATATGTTCAATGTTCTCACCCCTGCCGTCTCCCTCAGCCGGTATGGGAATGATCTGTTCCAGGCTGACGCGGCGCTCCAGCGTGTCTTTGAACTCAAGCCGGAGGAAAAAGAAAGCGCCTCTCCCCTGCGCCTGCAATCCGCTCCAAAAATTACATTTGAGGATGTCACCATTGAATGCAATGAGAATAAACGCATCCAAAATCTCAGTTTTACGGCGATGCCCCGCCAACTGGTTGTCCTTCTGGGAGAGAGCGGCAGCGGAAAGTCAACGATTCTCCAGACGCTCCTGGGGAACCAGGACGTGGAGGCAGGGCGCATTCTGGTGGACGATGCGGACATGACCGGCCGGCTCGGACTGCTGCGGGATGCGGTCGCTGTTTCTTTTCAGCAGGCCTATCTTTTTGACCGCAGCATCGCAGGGAACGTTGCCTACGCCTGCGAGGAACCGGATCTTGGCAGGGCCGAAGAATGTTTGCAGGCCTCCGGCCTTGGTCCGCTTGCTGCCGAGCGGGGCCTGGATTTTGCGGTGGGAACCAAGGGAAAGTTCCTCTCCGGCGGGGAGCAGCGCCGGGTTGCCTTTGCCCGGGCGCTCTACAAGAAAGCGGTACTCTATCTGTTCGATGAGCCGACTTCTGAGCTCGATGTGGAAACGGGAAAGGGCATCGCCGCCGAAATCCTGCGGCTTAAAGCCCACGCCACGGTGATCGTTGCGACACACGACCCCGACCTGGCGGCGCAGGCCAATGCGGTCATCCGGCTGTGATTGCGCTGATTGCCAGTACGCATCCTGAGTCCGCTGCTGACGTAAAAAAATCCAGGGACAAATCCCTGGATTTCTGCCATAAAGATGGGACTATCGGAGGCCAACTCGAACAAATACCGAACATTGCTGGAGCTTAAAGCGTCCATAGACCCCACGGCTATTGTATCACCACCTGCCCAAGATGGTCAAGTGGTTACTGAGCTAAAGCAGCGTCAGAAGTTTCTATCAGAAAAAGAGATTCAGGAAGTGATCATCCGCTACCAAGAAGGTGTGTCGGCCAATAAGCTGGCAGAAATCTACGGATGTCATAAATGCACTATCCGCAGCGTCTTAAGGCGCAATGGCATCACCGTCAGCCATTCCGTTGCGGATAAGAAACTGCTGATTGAGAAGATGATTTTACTCCGCAACCAAGGATATGCCATGAAAGAGATCGCAAAGATGGTTGGGATTAATTATCATACAGTGCTGCAGTATTTTAGAACACATAAGGACGTAGACTAGTCATCGTATAAAGATTGAGACGCGGTTTGTTCACCGCGTCTCAAAAAATACTATTTGCCTAGCCCAGTGATCAGGCCGCGCAGATCCATTTCCCAATCTGACAAATCAGAGAACCAGACACTGCCGTATGCGCCCGGTATGCGGTAATTCCGGGTGGAGCAGATGATGACTGGGAGGTTGATGTTTCGCTCGGCCAGAGCCTTGAGGAAATACTCTCCAGCCTCCCAATCGGCAACCTCGCCTCGCCGGATCGGGTAGTGCATATCAGAAATTGCAAGGTGAAAGGGCGCACCGTTCTTTATGGCGGTTTCAATTTTCTCCAACCCTTCGCTGACACAGGTTACCCACTCCACGCTGGTAATACCCATTTTCTGAAGTTCCCGACAGACCTCCATGTGTTTATCAACGGAATCTTCTAAGTGGATTATTTTCATACGGTTCTTTATTCCTTCCTGAGATTCATAATAGAATCAGTCAACAGAATTAGCCAGTTTGTCTGCCAAATAATTATAGCCCGCGACATAGATCTCTCCGGTAGATGAGTATCCAACAGTTGAGTCTGAGTTTGCTTCTACGCGAACAATATCTTTCCATTCGCCGACATTACACTGACCATACTGGTTATCACCCGCCGCCAAAACTGTACCGTCTTTCTTCAGTGCAACTAAGTGCGAATCACCCGTTGATATGTCCGTAATATCCGTCCATGATTCTACGTCAGCATCAACGGTCATACAGCAGTTCGGACTTCATTCTCGCCCACATGCTTTCGCAGCGGGCATTATCATGGCATCGGCCTCCTGCACTATTCATGCTTTGCTGTATGCCGTACTGACGGATTGCATCCCGGTA
>CALWRE010000154.1 GCA_944383835.1 uncultured Lachnospiraceae bacterium
ATTGTCTCTTCTCTGCCTGTCAGGGGTTAAAAATCGGTATTAACCGACAGCCCCCTTTTCGCTTTTCTCACCTTGTTTCTGTTATTGTTCCTTTTATTATTCCTCCTAGCGTTTCTCCTATTTCTTCATTTATTTCTTCATTACTTCAATATCGCCGCTGACGCTGGACAGCTGAATCTCACAGTCTCCTCCTCCCAGGTAAGAAATCTTTCCCTTCCTTTTATCCATGGTTCCGGCTAACGGCAGCTGGGACGCAAAGTCTCCGCTGACGGTCTGGTAATTCAGCCAAAAGCCTCTGTCCTCCGGGCACTTAAGCTCCACATCGCCCGACTTGGAAGAGGCCTTCAGACGGCCGCCGCCTTCCGGCAGGTTCAGGCTCAGATCCCCGCTGACGCTCGTGCAGGTTATATCCTGCCCTTCTCCGGAAAAAGAGATATCCCCGCTGACGGTCTGCACATTTATCTTATCGGCCTGGACTGCCTCCGCCTCCAGATCTCCGCTGACCGTCTGTACGCGAAGCGTCCGGCAGGACAGACCGTCGTCGATGCGGATATCCCCGTTTACCGTTATCAGGCTGATTGCTGTGAAGCATCTCCTGGGAATCCGTATCTCTATGTCGGAGGAACGCACTCCGCGGTGGAACAGGAAGGACGAGCTGGCCGTATTTCCCTGGCGGACGCAGATCACGCCGTCATTACGCAGTACGGTCTGAATTTCCTCCGTGTCCCCTGTAATTTCCACCGGGGCGGCGGCATCCTCCGAAAAGCACAGATGGATGTCGCCGTTGGTCAGCTTTACATCCAGGGAGTGTACACCGCCCGACTCCACCGCTTCACAGTCCACCTGCCGATAGCTGCCGGCGGATAAGTCCACAAACACGCCGCTGCCTTCCTCTGCCTGGTCCAACGCATGTCGGACTGCGTCCTTCGCCGCATATTTAGCGGAGTTCATCGCCTCCTTTGCGTAGCCTATCGCCTCCCTCGCACCGGAGAGAGCTGCGCCGACAATATCGTTTATGCTGTCCTCCAGCCCGTCCATATCGAACGTAAAGGAGGTTTTGCCGTCTGTCTGACTGTCTGTCTGGCCGGCTGTACGTCCGGCATTCGGGTCGGCCGCCCTTTCCGTCTCTTCCAGATAGGAAAGCAGTTCCCCCACATCGCCCAGGGTCTCCATGGCCTGCTGGTAGGCCGTCTCTTCATCCATGCCTGCAGCCACCAGATCCTGATAATGCTGATACAGATTCTCGCTCAGCTCTTCAATCGTCTCCGTTTTTGCCTGGCTGTCTTTTGCCGCAGCCAGGCGGCTTGTCACCGCTATAATGATTCTCGTCTCAATCCGATTCATTGTTCTCCTCCATTGTCAGCAAGGCGTCCAGCAATTCTCTGGTTTCACGCCACTCCTCGTTTCTCCGTTTCCACTCGTCTTTCCCGGCCTGGGTAATCGCATAATAGCGCCGCCTGGCGCCCGGCCCGTCTTCCCCCCAGTAGGCGGTAATCCAGCCGCTTTTCTCCATCCGCTTAAAAGCGGTGTAAAGCGTTGCTTCTTTAAATTCGTATTGTCCCTGTGTGCGCTTCTGGACATTCTTATTGATCTCGTAGCCGTAGCTGTCTTTCTCCATCAGCTGCGTCAGAATAATCGTATCCGTATGTCCGCGCAGAATATCCGCCGATATAGACAAAACCGCACCTCCTCTCTTTGATGATACTATGTTGATGGTACTATATTGATGGTTCTAAGTGGATGATTCCATATTATCACGATATACTTCATCTGTCAATGTATTTCTTGTAAAAATATACTGCCGCATTTTTAGGTAATACGGCAGTATGGTTGTCAGCTGTTTTTCCATTTTTTCCAATTCTACAATCAGGCATCCAGTACAAATATCCCGTTTTTCTTATAGTACAGCCTGGGAATAAGACTATAGTCAAAACCTTTAATTTTTTGATCTGTTATCACAGACACCTCATCCAACTCAGCAAATTTAGGAACTGTGAGCGTATTAAATTTACTGGAATCCACCACCACATAAGCCTCTATGCTCTGGTGTATAACGGCTCTTTTCAAGGTTGCCTCCATATCTTCCGAAGCCGAATGCCCGTAGATCGGATGCACACTGTTGCCGCCTAGGAATGAAATGCTGAATTTCATATTGCGTATGACTTCTGTCGTCTCAGCAGAAATGATCATACTAGTATTTTTCTTGAGAAACCCGCTTGCGGTAAAACAGCGGATATTTTTCTCCATCAAGTTTTCCAGCACATTGATCGCCTGCGTTACGACCAGAATGTTTTTTGCCCGGATAAAATTCACGATCCCTTCCGTTGCGGATCCGCCGTCAATATAAACAACATCCCCATCATGGATCAAAGAAGCGGCGAAACGCGCCAGGCTTCGCTTAATATCGTTATCGTAAAGCTTTCGGACAGACAGGCTTTTTTCTTTTACCTGATCGTCATTCAGCCTAGCTCCTGTACGCAGGAACTTTTGGAGCTTCTGAAAAAATCTCCCTCTCTGGGCGCTTACCTGAACGGAAATGCCGCGGATCTGGGCAGCAAAGAACTGTCCGAGCTTCTCAAGGAAACCCTGCTGGAAAAACAAATCTCGAAAAGCGAATGTATCCGGCGCTCCGGCCTGGACCGCACCTATGCCTATCAGATCTTTTCCGGCCAGAAAAAGCCTGCCCGAGACAAGGTCCTGTCCCTGCTTTTAGCCATGGAGCTGCCGTTTGAAGAGGCGCAGCGTTTCCTGCGTCGGGCAAACTATCCCGTTCTTTATCCTAAAAATCAGAGGGACTGCGCTTTTATCTATGCCTTCCTGCACCATCTGTCCGTCCTCGAACTCAACTACATGCTGGATGATCTGGACGAACCTCTCTGCACATAAGCCGGAATGCCTCCACAACCGGAGCGCTCCTCCCGCTTCCTATTCTTTTATGTACGATGTATTGAATAAAGTGCCGCTTTTTACATGACATCGGCCTAAAGATTTGTTATAATCGCAGTAAACAGGCACGCTGCGCCGGCCGTGCTTTTTATGCGGCTGCAGCTGCCTACTTTCAAAGGAGGGTACATACCATGACAGTCACAATCTGTATCGGCAGTTCCTGCCACCTGAAGGGTTCCCGCGATGTAGTTGCCCGCCTGCAGAGCCTGATTACGGAAAATGGCCTGGATCATCAGGTACAGCTATCCGGCTCCTTCTGCAACGGCCATTGCGAGCAGGGCGTAGTCGTAACCATCGACGGCGGCAGTGAAATCTATTCCGTCCTGCCAGAGTCCGCCGAAACCTTTTTCCAGAATGAGATTCTGCCGAGGCTTAACGGATGAACATCATCGATTTCGGCGGTTCCCGCTGCAACCACTGCTATAAGTGTGTGCGAAGCTGCAGCGTAAAGGCCATCGATCTTCTGGATTCCCAGGCCGTCGTCGCGGCGGATCGCTGTACCCTGTGCGGCCGCTGCTTCACCGTCTGTCCCCAGAATGCCAAGACTCTGCGAAGCGATCTTTCCCTGGCCAAGCGTCTCGTCCATTCCGGGCGGCGGACGATTCTCTCCCTGGATCCTTCTTATCTGGGCTTATTCTCCGAATTTGAACCGGAGAGAGCGGTGGGGGCCCTTTGCCGCCTGGGCTTTGGTCAGGTGCGGGAGACGGCGGAGGGCGCATCTAACGTGACGGCAGAATATGTCCGCCTCCTCCAGAAAGGGCAGATGGACAACATTATTTCCTCCGCCTGCCCCAGCGCCACCGCTTACATCGAGATGTACTATCCGGAACTGACGGCCTACCTGGCCCCGGTCGTCTCCCCGATGATCGCCCACGCAATGCAGATCAAAAAACAGCTTGGAGAGGATACGGCCGTAGTCTTTGCCACTCCCTGCCTTGCCGCCAGGGCAGAAGCCAGGGACGCCCGCCATGCCGGGCTGGTAGACGCCGTCCTCGACTTTGACGAGCTTGCCCTCTGGATGGCGGAAGAAGGCATCCGGCCGGAAAGCCGTCCTCCGGTTCCTTTTGCCAATCCAAGCCCCGCGGCGAACCGTCTCTATCCGGTAACCGGCGGAATCATCGCTGCCGTAGAAGCTTTGTCCGGCGGCCAGGATCCGTACCGCAAGTTTTATGTGGACGGCGACCATAACTGCCGCGAACTGTGCGAAAGCATGAAACGGGGAGAGATTCACGGCTGCTTCATTGAAATGCGCATGTGCACCGGCAGCTGCGTCAAAGGGCCTTTGAGCCGCGGCAGGGGCGGCAGCCGCTTCAAGCTCCGCCTCGACTACGAAAAGCTGATTTCCCAGGCTCCCGCTTTGCAGCCGGCCCCCGCTGCCTGCCGGAACGCAGAGCGTTTGAACCTGAACAAAGTCTTTTGCAACAGGGCTCCCAGAAAACCGCAGCCGGATGAGGACGATATCCGCGAAATTTTGCAGCATACCGGCAAGATGAAGCCCTCTGACGAGCTGGACTGCGGGGCCTGCGGCTATCCCACCTGCCGCGATATGGCTGCTGCCGTCTACCAGGGCCGGGCGGAGGTATCCATGTGCATCCCCTATATGCACGACCAGGCGGCCTCCCTGTCCAACCTGGTCATGGAAACCTCTCCCAATATCGTCATCATCGTTGACCGCAGGTTAAACGTGCTGGAATATTCCGCCATCGGCGAAAAGTATTTCGGCAAAAACCGCACCGAAGCCCTGCAGATGAAAATATCCGATTTCTTTGACCCGGAGAATTTTCTGGAAGTGCTGACCACCAGGAAGAACATCCACGGCCGCAAGGTAGCTTATCCCCAGTACGACCTGATTACCCTGCAGAACATCGTCTACCTGCCGGAGCAGGATGGGGCCCTGGCTACGATTATCGACATCACTGCCTCCGAAAAAAGGGCCAAGCAGGAATATGAGCGGAAACTGAAAACCATCGATACGGCGCAGAAAGTGATCGACAAACAGATGATGGTGGCCCAGCAGATTGCCGGGCTCCTGGGAGAAACCACTGCCGAAACCAAGGTCAGCCTGACCAATATCGGGCGCATCCTGCTCAGCGAAGGAGAGCAGGACGGGGCCGCGAGAACTTCGGCGCAGCAAGAAGCTCCTTTGCCATTTTCGGAGGATAAGGGGGCAGGAAAATGCTGATCTGTGCCGACTGCGCTTACAAAAGCCTGTTTAAGTTCCATGAGGAGCTGTGCGGGGATAAGGTGGAAATCCTGCGCACCGAAGACGCCTACATCATGATCCTGGCCGACGGGATGGGGAGCGGAGTAGAAGCCAATATCCTCGCCACCCTGACTTCCAAGATCCTGGGAACCATGTTTCTGAAAGGAGCCTCCCTGGAGGAATCCGTGGAAACCATTATAAAGACTCTGCCGGTCTCCCAGAAGCGCCAGGTGGCCTATTCCACTTTCAGCATCCTCCAGGTTTTCCGGGACGGCCGCGCATACCTGGTTGAATTTGACAATCCTACCTGCCTGCTGATTCGGGATGGAGTTCCCACCCCCATCCCCTTCGGAAGCCGGCGAATCGAAGGCAAGCTGATCCGGGAAACACGCTTCAACGTCCGTACGGGCGACACCTATATCCTGGTCAGCGACGGGGCCATCCACGCCGGCGTCGGCCAAAAGGAGCTGGCCTTTGGCTGGGGCTGGGACCGAATGGCCGCCTACGTTTCCCATTGCCTTCCGGACTGCGGCAGCGCCGCCCGGCTCGCCCACGCCGTCTGTCAAAAGGCGGACTGCCTCTACGGCGGCCGCCCCGGCGATGATACCACCGTCGCCGTGATGCAGATCACCGAGGCCCAGGTCGTTCATCTGATGACCGGGCCGCCCCAGAATCCCGCCGACGACGCCCGCATCGTGGAGGCGCTGATGTCCGGCCATGCCTACCGGATCGTCTGCGGCGGAACCTCTGCCACCATTGTCTCCCGGGAACTGAAGCGCCCTCTGCGCCCCACCTTGGATTTTTCCGACCCGGAGATTCCCCCGGTGGCCCTGTTGGACGGGGTGGATCTGGTCACCGAAGGCGTTCTCACCTTGAACCGCGCCGTCGCCCTTTTGCGGCGCTACGCAGAAAACGCCGAATCCGACAACACCCTGTACGCAGAACTGGATAAGGGAAACGCCGGTTCCAGGATTGCCAAAACCCTGATCGAGCACTGCACCGATCTGAATCTATACGTGGGACGAGCTGTAAATATGGCCCATCAGAATCCCGATCTTCCCTTTGATCTGGGTATTCGCCAGACCCTGGTGGATCAGCTGAAAACGCTGGTTGAAAAAATGGGCAAGAAAGTTACTGTTACTTATTTTTGATAAAAAGGAGAACCAAAATGCTGAGTCTGAATCAAAACGACAACATTACCAGCATCAAGGATGCTGTACTGTGTGAGGTAGCCCGCCTGGCCTACGAGGGCACGCTGGATGAGAAGAAGGAAAACCTTCCCTTTGAGATGATCCCCGGCCCCAAGGCCAATTTCCGCTGCTGCATTTATAAAGAAAGGGAAATTATCCGCCAGCGCATCCGCATGGCGGAGGGCAAGGCCCCCGGCACGGAAAACGACGCCAATATCGTTCAGGTCATCAGTTCGGCCTGCGAGGAATGTACCCTGGGCCATTATCAGGTGACCGACAACTGCCGCCGCTGCGTCAGCAAGAAATGTCAGTCCGTCTGCCGCTTCGACGCCATTACCATGGAAAAGGACCGGGCTCATATCAACATGGACAAGTGCAAGGAATGCGGCAAATGCTACCAGGCCTGCCCCTACCATGCCATCGTGGACCTGACCCGTCCCTGCAAGAGAGCCTGTCCCGTAGACGCCATCAGCTGGGATGAGGCCAGCGGCATTGTAAAAATCGATGAAAAGAAATGCATCCAGTGCGGAGCCTGCACCGAGGCCTGCCCCTTCGGCGCCATCGGCACCCGCAGCTTTATGGTGGACGTGATCAATCTGATCCGCTCCGGGAAAAAGGTCGTCGCCCTGCCCGCCCCCGCCGGCGAAGGCCAATTCGGCAAGGGGATCACCATGGGGAGCCTGGCCAAGGGCATCAAAGAGCTGGGCTTTGCCGACGTGGTCGAGGTGGCCCTGGGCGGAGACCTGACCGCCGCCTATGAAGCCGATGAATGGGCGGAGGCCTACAAGGCAGGGGAAAAGAAGGTTACCTCCTGCTGTCCCGCCTTCGTCAACATGGTAAAGAAGCACTTCCCTACCCTTATGGGGAACGTGTCCACCACCGTCTCCCCGATGTGCGCTGTCTCCCGCATGGTGAAGGCCAAGGATCCCGACGCCATCACCGTTTTCATCGGCCCCTGCGTCGCCAAGAAGGACGAGATCCTCGATCTTTCCCTGGACGGAAACGCCGACTATGTGCTGACCTACAATGAGCTCCAGTGCATGTTTGAGGCGAGAAATATCGTGCTGACCCCCGATGCGGAAAACATCCAGCACGGCAGCATTTACGGCAAAAAGTTCGCCGGCTCCGGCGGCGTCACGGCGGCCGTCCTGGAGGCCATGAAGGAAAAGCACGGCGTCGCCGACGTCAACGTCATGGTCTGCAACGGAGCGGCCGAGTGCAAGAAGGCCCTGATGCTTCTGAAAGCCGGCCGCCTGCCCGCGGATTTCGTGGAGGGCATGGCCTGCGAGGGCGGCTGCATATCCGGCCCCGGCTGCGCCAAGTGCGAATTTGATTCCCGCAAGGATCGCCAGGCCCTGCTTGCCCAGGCGGACGACCGCGAGATCTGGCAGAACCTGAACGAGCACGTGGATCTGGAATCCTTCTCGATGCACCGCAAATAATACACAAGTTTTGCATGCTAAGAAAATCCTGCGGCCACGGTTCTCTTTTGGAACCGGGGCCGTTTCCTGTGCGGAGCCGTTTTCTGTGCGACCGCACCTTATTCTGCCCTTTTTTCGCCTCTGCCAGCCGCGCCTGACAGGCGTCAGCAGGCATAATTGTCCGCCTGGGTTTTGAACAGGCGGCGGTATATCCCGTCCTTTTTCATCAGGTTCTCATGGCTGTCAAAATCCGCAACCCTTCCGCCGTCGATCACCAGGATCCGGTCGCAGAACAGGCTGGAAGACATCCGATGGGAGATATAAAAGGCTGTCTTTCCCCCCGCCAATTCATGGAAATTTTCATAGATTTCCGCCTCCGCCATAGGATCCAGGGCGCTGGTGGGCTCGTCGAGGATAATCAGGGAGGCGTCCTTGTAGAGGGCTCTGGCGATGGCTACCTTCTGCTCCTGGCCGCCGGAGAGCTCCGTCCCTGCCTCGTCGTACTCCTTTCCCAGCAGCGTATCAATCCCGTCCGGCAGGGAGGAGAGTTTCTCGCTCAGCCCTACCTGATCCGCCAGCCGCAGAATCTTCTCCCGGTCCGCCCCCTGCTCCCGGCAGCTGATATTCTCGCCGATGGTGAAGGCAAAGAGGCGGTAATCCTGAAAGACCGCGGCCACCTGCCGCATATAGGATTTGTACTCATAAGAGAAAATATCTCTGCCATTGACCAGGATGCGGCCGCTGTCGGGCCGGTACAGGCGGCACAGAAGCTTGATCAGCGTGCTTTTGCCGGCGCCGTTTACGCCCACCACGGAGATCTTTTCCCCCTTGCTTACCGTAAAGGAGATATCGCTTAACACCTTTTGTTTCCCGCCGGGATAGGTAAAGTCCACATGGGAAAACTCGATGCTCTCCACCTCTCCCTCGAAGGAAACTCCCTCCTTTTGCTCCTGCTCATCGGGCAGACGGATCAGCTCGATGAAGGGATCCAGGTACCCCAGCATCTGACCGGCCCGCAGCAGCGAATCGCCGAACTTCGTGATGCCGGTGGAAAACTGGACGGCGGCGCTTACATACATCGAAAAAGAACCCAGGCTTATCGGCGGGCCAAACCAGTCGGTCGCCACCCGCAGGGCCACATAGCCGTAGGACAGGGCGGCCTGCAGGTCGTTGATTATCCCATACAGTCCCAGATAAAGCCCTTGCTTTTTATAGTAGAAATCAAAGGTATCCATGATCTGACGGTTGTACTGCACCACCCTTTCTCCCAGCATTCCCGCCATATCGTAAAGGCGGATATCCTTCTGCAGCTCTCCGTCGAAAGTCAGGTTCACATAGTAGCCATAACGGCGGTTGATGGGAAGTATATCGTCAAACATCTTCTTCTGGTAGATATAGAAGCGCTTCTGCAATACCAGCATCACGCCTACCAGAACCAGGATCGCTCCCAGCAGCACCGGGCTCAGGGTGAGAAGAATCGCCATCATCAGCAGCAAGGTGATCCCCCCTCGCAGAAGTTCCCCCGCTCCGTTAATCAGCTCCAGCATAGCCTGCCGATTGACAAAGACAAAGGCTGCCCTCTCCTTCAAATCCAGGTAGTAGGGATCCTCGAGCCTGGTATAGGACAGGCTCATGATCTTCTTTCCCAGAAGCTCCTCCATCTTCTGATTGACATATTCGCCCCTCTCATCCAGCCCCTTCTTCACCAGCCTGGTGAGCCAGTCAAACAGGAGATTCGCTCCGACAATGCAGCCGGCAAAGAACGCCAGGCGGGACAGGTCCCTGCCGCCGGCCAGCTCGTCGAGCAGGAACCGGGGCAGCACCACCGTCGCCAAAATCTGTCCGCCGCCGATGACCGTATTCGCCAGCAGCAAAAACATATAAGAAGGACAGGCCTCCCAGGACAGGCGGACAATCATCCCAATCTTTTTTCCGTTACTCATATGCCGGCCTCCCTTCCCAGGCAGGCGCCTCCGCCGCATCGCCGGCAGACTCCTCCCGGTAATATTTTCCCTGAACCGTAAACATCTTATAGTATTCTCCTTTTCTCTCCATCAGCTCCTCGTGGGTGCCGTATTCCTCCACCCCGTCGGGGCCGATCAGGGCGATATGATCGCAGAAGCGGGTGCTGGCCAGCCGGTGGGAAATATAGAGGGCTGTTTTCCCCTGCACCAGCCCGTCGAAATCCCGGTAAATCTGCTCCTCAGCCAAGGCGTCCAGAGCGGCCGTCGGCTCATCCATCACCACGATGGAAGCATCCTTGTAGAGTGCCCGGGCGATGGCCAGCTTCTGGTTTTCACCGCCGGAGAACAGGACTCCGTTCTCATCAACGACCTTTAAAACCATCTGGCGGGTTTTCTGGGGCAGCCCTTCTATTTTCTCCCACAGCCCCGCTCTCTTCAGCGCATCCTCCACCCTCGCGTCGTCAATATCCGCAAGCTTTCCGGCCACGTTCTCCCGGACCGTAAAAGCCATCACATTGACCTCCTGGAACACCGGGGCAAACATGGAGTACAGCGCCTTTTTGTCGTATTCTTCCACCGGCACCCCGTCGATGCGGATCTGTCCCTCGGTCACGTCAAAGAGACCCATCAGAAGCTTCACCAGCGTACTTTTGCCGGCCCCGTTTACGCCTACCACAGCCAGTTTTTCCCCGCCCGCTATCGTGAGGCTTAAGTGGCGGAAAACATAATCCTCCGCGCCGGGATAACGAAAACTCACATCGTCAAAGACAATCTCCGGCACTTTGGAGACGCTCGCCGGACGCTCTCCCCCCTTCTCTCCCAGATCCGTATCCAGGAAATCAAACAGGGCGCGGACATACTGTCCCTCTCCCAGGATCGTGCCGAACTTGTCAGCCGCCTGCGTAAGGCAGCTGGCCAGCGTAGCCGCCGCCGTCAGATACATGGAAAACTCCGCAATGGACATCCCGGAAAGGGCCCTCCATACCAAGGTTCCATAGGTCAGCCCGTCCCCCAGCAGGAGGCCGAAAAGCACCAGGAAACCCCATCTGTATTCCCGCCCTGCAATCAGGGCGCGGACACCCCGATAGCCGTCGATCTGCCGGTCATAATTGGCCAGTATCCTCTCCTTCAGGCCGTACATCCGAATGTCCTTCCCATAGGAAAAATCGCTGGTCACACGGCTGTAATACTGGATACGCCGCCTCCAGCCGGCAATCTCCGTCTCCTTGCCATAGCGGTAGGCATAGCTTTTGCGGGAGGCCGCAATCCGGCAGACAAGGCCTGCGCAAAGCCCCAGAAGAACCAGCGGGCTTAAGAAGCCGATCTGCACCGTCAGGATCAGTATGGTGAGGATAAGAGCCGGCAGCTCAAACAGCCGGTGATAGATCCCCTCCACCCCGTTATCATTGCTCTGGGTGGCAACAAAGGCCTTCTCATATTTCATCATAAAAGCGGCATCCTCCGTATGGGGATAAGCCATCTCCATAACCTTGACGCAGCAGTCCTTCAGATAATCGAGGCGCAGCAAGGAAATTTTATTGTAAGACCAGCTGTTCAGGTAAGTCCGTACAAAACCCAGCAGACCGGCCAGCACAAAGTAACCCGCTGCGATCCAGAATATCACGTTCAGGCTGGCCTGGGCTCCCCTTTCCAGCTCCCCGATCATGAACAGCGGCAAAAGCACCGCCAAAAAAGGGTAAAGCCCCGCCGCCAGGGTATACAGGAAACACGCCCCAAACAAAACCGGCCTCTGCCTCTTCACATTGTCAAGCATACGTCTTATCATCGGTCATCCCTCCTTCTGCTGCGCCGGCTGTCCCAACCGGCTGACCTGCCTGCCCAGCCAGGCAAGCTTCTCCGGCTCGGCCCGGTAATATACTCTCTTTTTGCCTGTGGTCAGCTGCAGGGTTACCAGCTTCTCATCTATCAGCACATTCAAATGATGGGATACGGTGGCCGGCGTAAGGGAGAGTTCCCGTGAGAGTTCCTGCAGATAGCGCGGTTCCCTGGCCAGGATGCGCAGTATCTTTAAGCGAGTGGGATCCGAGATCGCCTTAAGCCCGGCCAAAAGCTCCCGGTCGTTCTCCTGCTTGCCGCGCAGTTCGGCGATGAGCGGCAGCACCTCCAACCCCATATCGATGGCCGCTGTGATCCCATCCTCCGGGACGCCCTCCGGCAATTCCTGCTCCACCGTAAAATGAAAACGCATCGTATTAAAGCCGATAATCCCCGGCGTCAGATACGTATCCGCCTGGCCGTCCCAGTCGCTCCAGTCTACATAGCCCGTGGCGGACAGCAGACTGTGGGCGCAGTCAAAGGCCTCCATTTCCCGCCGGAAACGCTCCATCCTGTCCTGCACCAGAGGCAAAGCCCTCCGCCCCGCCTGGGCACAAGGCTCCCTCAGCGTGCGCAGCGCATCAAAGATCTCGATGCACTGCGTATAGAGAAGGACAGCCCTGTATCGATCCGTATCAGACTTCCACTCCTCCAGTCCTGCCAGAAGATCCGAAAGATCCCGGACCGGCGGCGCGTCGTCGAACGCCTTGGCCCCCGAGCGGCTCTCCTCAAAGGCGTCTGCAAAAAACCGCGCCGTGCAGGCCCGGATCTGTTCATCCGCGGGCCTCTCCTGCTCCGCCAGCAGACGCCGCACATACATTAAATAACCGTCAAAATGAAAGCAAGGATCCTCTTCGCTTCTTTCCTCCAGGCTCTCCGGCTTCTTTGCTTCCGTCTCAATAAAATTCATAAGCAGGGGATACTTTGCGAAAGCCGGCTTCAGTTCCCAGCGCATGCTGTCCCGGTAGCGGATATAAGGAGCAATCAGCTCCTTCTTCTCCGCCTCGCTCAACGCCTCTTTCCCTTTCTTCCACCCTTCGCCGTCCAACATATAGCTGGCTGAAAGGCAGCCGACCGCCTCCATCAGCCAATCTGGCTCCTCTCCGAGAATCAGCCGGCCTTTCCCCGCCGTCTGCGCCTCGTTTCCCCCCAGCTTACGTTTCCGCTCCCCAGAGGGCTGCCCCTCGCGCTTATCGATTCTGTCCATTCCAACCTCCATCTGTTTCCTTCTTTTGCGTTGTTTCATAAAAATATTTTATGGGCGTCAAATATTTTATATTCGATGTTCATCTAATATATTTTATATATATCACCATTCCTTTGCCCTGTCAATTATTTTTTAGATATACATCAAGTATTTTTGTCGATTTTTGATGTCCATCTAATATTCTGTCCCTATACAAGGCCCCCACGATTGGGCAGCCGCCCGCCGGGTATATCGCGAAAAAAAAAGACCACTGCAAGGCTGATTCAGCCAATCCATGCAGTGATCTTTTTATTCTATTTGCAATGGAAGCAGCAGCGTCAAGCCAAAGCGGCTCCCGACTATTTGGCCCGTTTATTCGGTCCAGTCAGGCTGTCTCCCCGCATCCTTATCAAGCCGTCACGGTCGGCTGCCAGAGGCTTCTTCCCTCCTGAAAAAGCTTCTGATAAATATGGCTGCACTTGTCATAGCGGGCAAATTGCTTTTTTGCCTCCTGCTCGTCGCCGTATACCTTCCAGCAGCCGCAGCACTTGCTGCCCTGGCCACGGTTCTCAATGAAGCCGACCACATCGCAGAGCGGATATCCCAAAAACAGGCCGATCTCATGGGGAAAGCCTTCTCCTGCCGCAAAGCGCTGCTTTAAGCGGGCCAAGGCTCCTTCCACCGTCAGATCCCCGTAGCCGTTCCGGTCAAGAAAAGCCTGCACTCCCGGCTGCCTTAAATCCCGTTCCAGAAATCTTCTGCGGTACACATAGAGCAGGGCGTAGCCGTCCCGTTCCTCTAATATTTCCAGCGACACGCCCCGCTCGCCCATAGGCTTTCGCAGGTTTCCCAGATGCTTCTGCGCCTCTGCATCATCCCGTCCGCAGGGCAGCCGAAAAAGATTTCCCGTTTTCAGCGAGGCAAGGGTGGGAGCGCAGTAGGATACCAAATAGTGCTCCAAACTCATGCCATTCCCTCCGCCTGCGCCTTTATTCCCAGATGCTTCGCCAATACATGATGCAGAGCCGTAGCGCTGCTGGTATGCACATGGGCAATCGGTATCTTTTTCTTTTTTGCCTCCTGCGAGGCGCTGACCACCATCTTATGCGAGACCGTGCTGGTAAATAAAATCAGCAGATCCGGACATCCCAGTTTCTTTTTCAATGCTCCGTTTTCCTTGGCAAACACCTTGGCACGGCAGCCATAGCCCCGGCAGATGTCTTCATACTGGCAAACCATTCTCTCGTTTCCGCCGATGATAACAATGCTCATGAAAACCTCCTATTTCTCCATCCGGCAGAATAATACCGGACGTATATGGGATTGCGGGCGCATCACATATGGATGCGGCTTCCTTCATGCAGCAAAGTTAGCATTAACTAACTTTCTTGTCTAAGACAGCGGACACTGTTTTCGTGTCCGCTGTCCCAGAGGTAGGGTAGGTACATTTTGAAATACAGCCATTTCGCACTGCTGTTTTAGTTAGTGTTATCTAACTGCTATTAGAATACTATAGACCCGGTTATTTGTCAATAAAATTTTCCTGAAAATTAAATATCGATATCCAAAGGCTTGTCCAGCTCGTCCGACACATATTTTCCGTTCTTCTTTCGCTGCCGCACGCACTCGGACAAAAGATATTCGATCTGTCCATTGACCGAGCGGAAGTCATCCTCCGCCCAGGCTGCAATTTGATTATACAGCTTGGTGGACAGGCGGAGGGGAATCTGTTTCTTCTGTTCTCCCGCCATATCAGTAGAGACTGCAGGAATTTACGACGGGCTGGGCGTCGTGGTTGCCGCACAGCACCACCAGAAGGTTGGAAACCATGGCGGCCTTGCGCTCCTCGTCCAGCTCCACCGTGTTTTTCTCCGCCAGACGCTCCAGGGCCATCTCCACCATTCCCACGGCCCCGTCCACGATCATCTTGCGGGCGTCGATAATAGCCGATGCCTGCTGTCTCTGCAGCATGACCGCCGCGATCTCCGGCGCATAAGCCAGATAGGTGATCCTGGCCTCCAGCACTTCCAGGCCGGCGTCCTTTACCTTCTCCTGGATCTCCTGGCGAATCCGCTCCGCCACTACCTCGCTGGAACCCCGCAGGCTTCCTTCGTCGGCAACGCCGTCTCCGGTGGTATCCACACCGGGCGCCACATCGTAGGGATAGATGCGGACAATATTGCGCAGCGCGCTGTCGCACTGGAGGGAGAGATATTCCTTGTAATTATCGACCTCGAACACAGCCTTGGCCGTGTCCACCACCCTCCACATAACGGCAATACCGATCTCCACCGGATTGCCCAGGCAATCGTTGATCTTCTGGCGGTTGTTGTTTAACGTCATGATTTTCAGCGAAATTCGCTTGCCCGAAGCCTCTGCCGCGGACGCCTGCGCCGCTGCCGCCGCCATCGCCTTGCTAGGGTCGCTCACATCCCCACTCTGGTTCAGCCTGGTCTTAGCCGCCGGATTCACCGCTGTGCAGAAGGGATTCACATAATAGAAGCCCTCCTCCTTGAGCGTGCCCACATATTTGCCAAACAGCGTAAGCACCAGGGCCTCCTGGGGCTTTAACACCTTGAGCCCGCCAAAGGGAATCAGCCCTGCCACAATCCAGACGACGCCGATTCCGACGAGAATCCCTCCCGCCACATAACTCTCGTTCTCCAACAGTATCGCTCCAAATACCACAGCCGCTATGGCCGCCGCATAGAGCAGCAGAAACAGCAGAAGCATCGCCATTCCGTTCTTTTTCCCATTCAATATCTTTTCCTGCATGATATAATCCTCCTCGATTTCCCTTTAATGTATTGAGTACGGTCATTGAACCGTTATCGATTTGATATCAAAATTATATCAAACAGGTATATGTTTGTCAATTAAGATTGCGTTAAATTTCTGTTTTGCCTGTCTCCCGCACAGTCTCTTTCTGCGCCTCCTCTTGGCAGTCTCCCGCATGTTCGGCAATTAAAATCAGCCCTGCGGCGGCTAACGGCAGATAACCATAAAATGCCCCCAGGACCCCGGCATGAGCCACAGCCTCGCAGCCCGCATAACCGCCCAGAATGTAACTGACAATGGTCAGGGAATAGATTCTCGCCCCCATCAGCGCCTCCCGCTGCCGGTCCACCGCAAATTTCGTCCAGTTCAGCACGCAGTTTTTCAGATTGCCGGTTAAAAACAGGCTTGCGCTCTTATACTGTCCTACTCCATCAAAAGTTCCCCACTGAAAGCTGGTTGCAAAAAACAGAGGGTACAGGCGGTAAAAAGGGTAAAGCCCATCCGGCAGAAGGGCCGAAAGGGCCAAAGCCGCCGCATCCACCGCAAGGCACAGCTCCCGCATCGGGAGTCTGCAGAACCGGGTCAGCAGCCAGGACACTATGATTCCTGCACAAAAAATGATCAGTGAACCTCCTCTGACCATAAAATCATAGATATCATCTCCCACAAAATCAATAACCATACTCATCAGATTTCCCGTCTGGGCCGAGCCGTAATTGCCATGGGCGCAGATTGCGTACAGTCCCAGGAAACCGCCCATAAAGGTCATGATATAATGCAGGATTTCCCCGTCATTCTCCTGTGCAATCTTCCTTCGCATGTTTCTCATTCCCGCTCTCCTCATCTAAATTTTCTGCATCGCTTTTCTTCCCCTCCAAAATGCTTCAGCCTCTCTTTCTGGCAGCCATGCGCAGACGCCGGTAATCCGCCACCCATTCCTGCCCATTGTACAGCCGCTGTCTGGTTTCCTCCTCCAGTTCCGCCAGAATTTTTTCCTGCTCCTCCCCGGTAAATGCCTCCAGTTCGTCCCGGTAGAACTGTCTGGCCCAATAATACAACCCTTTTTCTCCTTCCTTCAAAGGAGTGGGACGGTCAAAATCAAAGGCGTTCTCCACAGTTAACCCGGCTGACTCGGCTAACGCACAAAATTTTTCCGTCGCAGGGAAACAAAACTTGGAACTATAAGACACTCCCCTTTTCGCCAAAACCGCTTGAAACGCTTTTTCTATTACAGCAATATTGCCTTCTGCTCCAAATTCACAGACCAAAAGGCCTCCAGGCCTCAGTGCCTGGCTCACCTGCTCCAAAAGTTTTTTCTGATCGCGGATCCAATGGAATACCGCATTGGAAAAAATCACATCCCACTCCCCCTGGTACTCCAGATTCAATGCATCCTTTGTTTGAAACTCTATTTCCGGATGCAGTTTTCTGGCCTCCTCTATCATATCGGCGGAACTGTCGATTCCTACCACACGTCCGCCTTTTTTACCCAACATAGCAGTCAGCGTCCCTGTGCCGCAGCCGATATCCAGGATGCTCTGCTTCGGGTTGACAGGTATCATCGGCAGAAGGCTTTCGCCGTATTCCGCTACAAATCCATGTTTTTGCTCATATAATTTTGCATCCCATTTCATTTTCTTCTCCTCTGGCATTTTTTCATTTCAGCATCATCTTTCCTGATACTTTTACTGAATATTTATTCACATATATGAATGACCGTTCTCTTTCCCGGCGCAAAATTCATTGTTCTTTTTACATGCAGCTGATATAATAAAGATAGGCTTCAGCCTTTCAAACCTGGCTTTCAAACCTGACATCGCAACAAAATCTTTATGTAAAGGACACAACTATGAACGCAATCGGACGCAGGCAATTCATCATCCAAAAGCTTCAAATCGAAAATTATGTGGACACAAACCAACTGGCCGCCGAACTCAACGTCTCTTCCATGACAATACGCAGAGACTTAAATGCTCTGGCGGACGACGGCCTGATTACCCTTCAGCACGGCGGCGCGGTTTTAAACAACGGCTCTCTGTTTGAATTCAATATGGCCATGAAAAACCAGAAAAGAATGGCCGAAAAAATGGCCATCGCAAAAAAATGCATGGACTATATCCAGGAAGGAGATTCCATCTATCTGGACGCCGGCACCACGGTCAGCTGCCTGGCTCTTCTGCTGAAAGAAAAGAAAAACATTCTGGTTATGACGCATTCCCTTATCGCCATGAATCAACTGTCCGACTGCAAAAACCTGCATGTAATCATGTGTCCCGGCGAATACCGTTTCGACTCTCAAGCGTTTATGGGCCCTTTGACCGATGAGTTCATCTCTCACTTCAAGATTGATACGTTGTTTTTGGGCGTAGAGGGAATCGATCTGCAGTACGGTTTCTCCGTCCCCAATATTTCTGACGGCGCTACCAAGCGCGCCCTGGTGCGCACAGCCAAAAAGGTCGTCTGTATGGCGGACAGCACAAAGTTAGACACTTCCTACTACTATGGCATTGCCCCTCTGTCCGAGGCTGATTGCATCGTTACCGATCACGAAGCCGATCCCCTCATACTGGAACGCTATACCAGAGCCGGCATACATGTTGTTACCGCCGAATAAATACAGACCGGATAGATTATAAAATAGATCCTGTGAGACGGTTCTCCAATTCGCGGCACTCGGAAAGTCCAATCATCCTATTAAAATTACGGAAACTCTCCGCCATGGCCAGGATTTCTGTCAGATCACCCTCTTGCCTGAGGAGCGTCAAAGCTTCCCGCACAGCTTTCGTAGCTGTATACAGGGCGCTGACCGGATAAATCACGATACGAAATCCCATCTCATATAACTCACGGGCTTTATAAAGCGGCGTCTTTCCGCCCTCCACCATGTTGGCAAAAAGCGGTGCCTGCACCAGTCTGCCGGCTGTCTCCACCTGCTCTTTTGTCTGCATGGCCTCAATGAAAAGAATGTCTGCTCCGGCCTGTCGGTAGGCAATGGCCCGATCAATGGCATCCTCAAAGCCATTGACCGCGATGGCGTCGGTGCGTGCTACCAGAACCGTATCCGGATTTTCCTTCGCATAGACAGCTGCCCGAATCTTTGAGACCATTTCCTCCTTGCTGATCAGCTGTTTTCCTTCCATATGTCCACATCGTTTGGGGCTGACCTGATCCTCCAGCTGTATCCCCGCCGCTCCCGCCTTCTCGTATTCCCGTACTGTGCGGACTACATTCAAAACATTTCCATAACCGTTATCCGCATCAGCGATCAACGGCACATTTATTGCCGCGGCCATGTTTCTCACAACGGTCAGCATTTCCTGGAAAGACATCAGTCCGATATCCGGCATTCCCAGGATACTGGCCGATACGCCATATCCTGTCATATATACCGCCGGAAAACCCACCTGCTCGATCAATTTGGCTGACCAGACATCATATGCTCCAGGAGCCATGATGATCTCTTCTCCCGCCAGCAACTCTCTGAGTTTTTTGGCCTGATTCATCTATTATCCCTCCGTTCTCTTCCCTTGCTCCTTATAACGCGCCTCTTTGCAGAAATAACCACCTGCAGAATGATTCTCACCGGGCAGCACCTTCTATCCACCCAAGGGGCCTGAAATAATGAGTCTCCATGTATGCCGCCACTCCGTCTTCCCCGCTGGGCAGCTCGGTGATATCGTCGGCAATGGCTTTGGTGTCATCGCTTCCGTTTACCAGGCACACGCCTTTTCCGGCCGCAATGAGCATGTCGTTATCGTTGCTGGTGTCGCCGAAGGCCAGAACCTGGTTCAGAGCGATACCGTGACGTTCACAGTACCGCTCCATGGCATAGGCTTTGGACACCTTGCGATTGGCCACCTCCAACAAAGTTTCCTGGGTCTTGAAGCCGTGATAATGAGGCGACGGATGTTCCTCCAGGAAACGTTCCACCTCCTCCATCTGCCCCTCTTTCACCCGGAACATAATCTTGGCATTATCCTCCTGATAGAGATCAGAGATGTCCTTGGCTACAATCACCGGCTTGCGGGCTCTCTGCGCCGATCTCTCCACACCGATGTCATCCTTCTTGCACAAAAAAGCCCCATGGTAATAGATATAAGGATTCAGATCGAAGGGGGCCAAAAGATCAATGACCTCCTTCATCCACTCCTTCTTCAGCTTATAATAGTCGAATACCTGTCCCGAACTGCCGTCCCACAGTTCGGAGCCATTCAGACACACAAAAACATTGATTTCCTTCTCCAACCCCCAAATTCCAGCATACGCCTGCAATTCGTCCAAAGGCCGCCCCGATGCAATGCCAAAGCTGACGCCGTGTCTATACAGGCAGCGGATCATTTCCTTGGTTCTCTCCGTCATCGCGCTCCCCATGCCGTGCCCCACCAATGTATTATCCAGGTCGCAGATAACCAGCCGAAAATCCATATTCATTTGTGTGTTCTTCCTTTTCTCTGTTTTCTTTGATAGCTGACGTACCACCTTGTCCGATACGTCTTTTCTGTCTGGCGTATTATTTCATTTTTTCTCCCAGACAAGGGCTTCATCCTTTGCTAGCATATAAGGTCGCAAATACGCCACCGTAGAACACATCGGAAGCACGTCCTCCGGCAGCGGAATGCCCAACACCTGCTCAATATACGCCCTGCGTGTCCGCATCCTCTCCCACATCTGCGGATATTCCTCCTGAATCCGGCTGCGCAGCTTTGCATCAGCCAGGGCAATGGCACTCTCTGCGCTGACTCCGCCGTAACCGGCTACCGAAGGAATAATGTCTATCTGAAGCATCATGCCGCTTTTTAACTCTTCCGTAGAATTTTTGCGAATCGGAGAGCAAAGCCATTCCTCCTCCGCCGTCAGATGGCCGGGACACAGGCCCCAGTGAAACTCTTCCCGAGGCAGCACCTTCTCCATCAGCGCATAGAGTTCACCGCCTTTCATCCCTACGTGAATCGCAGACAGCCAATGGGCGTAGGCATTAAAATAAGGAGCCGCCACTTTTTCCAGATAGTCCTGTACTCCCTCCGGGAGCTCACTTCTGTCATGAACCGCATAGGCCGCGCGGCTGGACAGCCCTCCACGGTATCCTACCGTCAGGGAGATAGTATCTCCCACCTTCACCTTGTTGTCTGTGGGGAACATATTGCCTAAAACGAAACGAGGGCCGCTGGCAGCGATTGTCACCACGCTGGTGCGCTGTCCATATCTCTCCAGCTTGTCGCCCAGCTCCATCTCCGATACGCCCTCATCTATGGCATCCATGGCATCCAGCATGCAGTCGGAGGCCAGAGCCGCCGCAAACTCATAGTGGGCGATTTCATTGGCATTGTTCACAGTACGGGCTCCATCTGCCCCGATAAAAATATCTCCGGCGGGAACCAGGTTTTCCTCCCCTGCCACATCCCGGATGGCATCCAGAATAAACGCCGGCAGATCGTAGAGCTTTGACAGATCCTCATAGGGGCTGGTAAAAAGTTTCCAGCCTGCCACGCCGGTTTTTCTGCCTGCCTCTATCCCCGCTGCGGCAAGCTGCTCGCGCAAAGGCTTGTCCACCTCGCAGGGCTGATTGGGCAGAGAAAACATGGGCATATGGACACAGCCTGCCTTGATTCTGGCTTTGTCTGCCTTGTTCAGGTTCTCATTGCCCAATACCAGATTCATCTGTCCGTCGTCTCGGATCACCAGAAGAGCCTCCTCAAAACGAGTGAAGTAGCCTACCAGATACTCAAAATTGCCGCCATGCTCCACATCGCCGTAGACCACCAGCTGTTTTATCCCTCTTTTTTTCATACCGGACAAAACTTTCTCTTTTCTCTCCTCGATAGTTTCGTCCGTCAGAAATACCGGTTTGCCGGAGCAATCCCTCTCGGGAGATTTCACCGTTCTTAACTGCACTTTATATTTTTCCATTCTTCTCCGTTCTCCATTATCTTTATACTTACAGGCCTTTGCAGCCCGCATTCACCTATCTTGTTATAGCAAAGCTCTTGATACCTGTCAAGAAATCAGGTTTGTAAGCAGGATAATCACTGCCGGCATAAAGGTCACCGCATAGACAGCCCTGAGTACCTGAATCAGCGCAATCTTGGTCAGATCCGCATTCAGATCCGCAGCGATCAGCGACATATCCGTAGCTCCTCCCGGAGCTGAAGCCAACATGGCAGATTTCAAATCCAGCATTTTTTTCTTCTTGCAATAGAGGCTGTAGATCAGATTGACTGCCCAGTAGTTGATCATCAAAACTGCCATGGCAATAAGCGTCCTGGGGCTCATCAGCTCCCAAATCGAAGGATTCATGCTGCAGCCCACCACGGCTCCTGCCAGAAGCTGTGCTACTGTCTTAAAAGAGATAGGCACATAGCAGACAGAGGTCGTTACATTGAGCACAATAACCACCGCCATCGGGACCACCATGGCTCCGGCCGGTATAGGGCTCGCATTACCCAACAGTCCGAATATCACGCAGAGCCCGGCTGTAAAAGCAATCTTTCTGCTGCGGCCGCCCACCAGACGGTCAAGCCAGGTAACCCCCATCTCCGGATTGCCTGTAATAAGGCGAATATCCTCCTCGGCGTCTCCCTCTCTGCGGGTAAAAAAACGAATCCAGTAAGGAAAGATCAAAAGCACGCCCACCAGCCTGAGGGTCTGCATCAGCGCCACAATCTGCGTATCGCCGCCCAGCTCTATGCTCAGCAGAGAGATATCGGACACACCTCCCGCCACCGCCCCCAGGAAAGCAGTAAGATAATCAAATCCGGTCAGAAAATGAACCACCGCCCCGGTTATGAAAGTATTCATCGTGAGCATCCCTGCCAGCAGCAGAAAGGGGGTTATCAGATAACGAAAATTCAGCACATCCTTCTTGGAAATCTGCATTCCGATGAAGGCGCCTGACACCGCCTGTGCGATTACCTTGGCATACCAGGGCAGAACCGCATAATCAAAAAACACATTGGAAAGTCCTACCGAAAGCATGCTTCCCAACATGGCCGGGGCAGGCAGATGAAGCCTTTTTGCAACCGCAAAACCTGCCCAGGCCACAACAAGCGTAAGCAGTATCCGTTCCATATCAGATGTTATCCAGAGGCCAGATCGGGCGCTGCACCGTCTTGTAAGTCAATCTCTCGGTTCTCTGCATGGTGGTGCCGTCGGTCAGGGACATCACGTAATTCTTGGCCTGCGCCTTCAGCTCCGGATACAGATAGCCCTGTTTGACCACAAAGAAATTGTAGGGCGTCATGTCCACATTGGCACAGTCATACTGATATTTCTCCGCAAAGGACACCGGGAAGTTCTCCACGATAATCGTGATCGGCACATTATCCAGCTTGATCGTGCAGCAGGAACCCACCACAGCCTCATTGTGGTAATGATGATGGCAGTCGCCAAAGGAGAGAATCGTACCGGCAATAGGCGTCTTCGCCGACAGCTCTGTTTTTGCCGCGCCGATCTCACACTCCACATGGTCGCCTACCTTCATCGTGCTGAGCACATTATCAAAGAGTTCCTTGTCGTTGATGCCGGCCACAATAATATTTTTATCCTTATAATCCGTGAGAGCCAGAAGCTGACGAAGCACATAAGTATTCAGTCCCTGTGCGCCAGCCGTTACATTATCGCCGGAATCGGTCAGGAATACCGGCCCCCCTTCCGTATCCATCATGGCCGTGAGCGCCTCCTCCGGATCTGCCGCATATCCGGTAAAATGGAAATCTCTGTGTCTGGCCCAGACAAAGTCATAGATCTCCTGAGCCTTCTGCTCGGCATACTCTCTGTCCTCCGGGTCATTGGGGGTAACTACCACCGCTGCTCCGCACTTGGCGCTGTCATGACGCAGATAGCCAATGTGATAGGAACAGGTCAGAATGCGCGGATCCTTTTCTATTTCGTTTAAAAGCTTATTGATGGATACAAGCGGCTCATCCGTGGATACGCAGCGCTCCCCGCCCAGCAGGATCGGAACTTTTTTATAAATCGGATGGATCTCCCTGCGCCTGCCCAGCAGATCAACCAGAGCGCGGAACACGATCTGATGGGCCTCCTTGCGGTCTGTGTGCGGGCTGTGACGGAAAGTGCGGATAATATTGCAGTTGTCCGCCTGTTCCTGGGACATATTGCCGTGCGGATCCATCACCATGGCCAGAGGCATATAGGGACCGGTAATTTTGCGAATTTCTCGCACCAGGGCATGGTCGCCGGAATCTCCTTCCAGATCGATAACGCTGGAAGCACCATGGAAGAAAAAGAACATCCCGTCGATATCATGCAGATGTTCCTTCACCGCCTTTTTAAACTGGGCCAGGATATAGTCAAAGGTATCCTTATCCACCCGGCCTCCTCCTCCGCCATAAGCCATCAGACTGGGAACCAGTTCTACTCCCAGTTCCTTCGCCGGCTCACGCACATACAGGATGTCCGCCACTGCGTCTCCCCTGGTAATAGCAAAATCCTCCAGCATCATCGGCTTGTCCACATAGGCGTTGCACTCTGCCACGAAGCCTCCAATCAAAATTCTCATGTTTCATCTCTCCTTCCTTATTTCTTTCTATTTGTTTTATCTATTTATCAAATTTAGCTATTCGAGATTGCCTTTGCTTCATTTCCTTTGATCAAATGCCGCGGTGCTCCTCGATGAATTTCTTGTACCAATAATAGCTCTTCTTTGGCGTTCTCCTGCGCTCGGGGTCATCAAAATCCACCCGCACCAGGCCGTAGCGTTTTTTATAACCGTTAATCCAGGAGTAGAGATCCATCGGCGCCCAGACATAGTAGCCCTTTACGTTGACCCCCTCTTCCTTTGCCTTCAGGATATATCCGATAAACTCCTCCAAAAAACGGATTCTTTCGTCATCCTCCACATATCCGTTTTCATCGGCTGTTTCATAGCAGCCATGGCCGTTTTCCGTCACGTAGATCGGGATATCGCCGTATCTTTCCCTGCGCTTCATCAGCGTGCTGTAAGCACAGGGCGGGTATACCTCCCGTCCCCAGCGGTTGAGCGGCACATTCGGATCCCAGTCGCTCTCAAACCAGCCTTTCACGGTTTTTCCCTCCCGGGGCGAATTGGCACTGCCGTCGTTGGTTCCCAGATTATTGACCGTGGCCCTGGTCTCCCCGGACTTATAAGGCTTTACCAAGTTACGGCAGTAAATATTCTGTCCCAGGAAATCCACCGTGTTTGCCCGAATGATGTCAAAGTCACCTTCCTTAATAAATGACAAATCAATGCCGCTTTTCTTTACCTTGTCGATCAGCTCCTCCTCGAAATAGCCGCGGATCGCCGGATCCAGCACCCAGTCGTTGGAGAACATGTCGCCGTATTTCACTGCCAGGCGGTCCTCCGGCGTATCGTGCAGAGCCTCCGTGCTGCCCGAGGAATGGACGATGCCGATCTGAGAACCGGCAAGGTTCAGACTGCGAAACTCCCTCACAGCCTTGGCCGTACACATGACCATATTGTAGGCGCAGTGGGCATAGTGCTGCATATTCTGCTCGTTGGGCGGATAATTGCCCACCATGTAGCAGCAGGAGGCATTGTGGCTGGGCTCGTTGATGGTCACATAGAGAGGAATCCGATCTCCGAAGTGCCGGAATACTACGGAAGCATAGTAGGCAAATTCATCGGATATGCCGTCATAGAGCCAGCCGCCCTTATGGCCGATGTAATCCGGCAGATCGTAATGAACTAACGTCACATTAGGGACGATACCGTATTTTTCACATTCGTCCAGCACTCTGTCGTAGAAAGCCAGGCCGGCCTCATTTACCGCACGGTCCTCCTTTGGCACGATACGGGACCAGCTGATGGAAAAACGAAAAGTATTCTGCCCTCCCTCGGCCATCATGCGAATATCCTCCGCATAATGATGATAAAAATCACTGGAGACATCCGCCGTAATCCCTGAGGTATTGGCAGCAGAATGGCAGAACTCATCCCAGATATTCGCTCCCTTGCCGTCCTCATTCCAGGCACCCTCGCACTGATAGGCTGCCGTAGCGCCTCCCCAGAGGAATTTTTCTTTTTCCATAGATCTGTTTCCTTTCTGTCAGATTTCATCGATGGGATACATGGGCCGCATAATCTTTTTAAACGGAATGATTCGCGTGTCCTGAGGCGTGGCGCCATCTGTCAGAGACATGACGCACATTTTTCCCATGGCCTTTAATTCAGGGAAAATATAGCCCTGTTTTACCACGATCACATCGTAATCGTCCATATTTACGCCCACACCCTCAAACTGATGAATCTCCGCCATGGCCTGCTTGGTGTTGGCCACGACAATATCGACGGGACGGCCGTCCACGGCCACCGTAACGCTGTCCCCGTAATTTCCTTCCTTGCGGAACATAAAGCCCTGAAGTTTTCCCTTGGCTTTCACCGTCACATCAAGCTCCACACTCCTGCTCATCTCATCATGCCCCACACCCAGACAGATATGAGTCTTTGTCCCGATCTCCAGGGCAGACAGCTGCGTATAGGTATCGGGATCAGTGATATTGGCGAAGAGAAAATGTTTCCGGAGCTTTTCCACCCCAAGCGTCTGGCGCAGCACATAGGTGTTCCAGCCAGTGGCCCCGCTGGTCACATTATCGCCGGAATCCGTGATAAATACCGGCTTGCCGTCGAATTCCAGCGCTGCCTTCAGGGCTTCATCGGGCATCATGGTGAGACCTGTGTAATGAAATTCATGGCGTTTCTGCCAGATATAGTCCGCCACCTTGTCAGCGATCTCCTGGGCATACTGCTGGTCCGCCTGGGTCTGCGGCACCGCCACAATCGCACAGCCTGCCACCGGACTGTCATGGCGCAGATAGCCCACATGCCAGCTGATGCTGCGAATGCGCGGATCTTTTTCTAGTTCATCCATATACAGGTTAAGACTCTTCACCGGCTCATCGGTGGAAACACTCTGTTCACCGCCCAGAATCAACGGCAGCTTATGGTAGGCGGCATGGATATTCTGCCGATCCCGCAGCAGGTCCACCAGCATCCCCGCCACCTTTTTCATCGTCTGTACGCTGTCGGTATGGGGAGATTCGCGGTAACTGCGAATCACCTGCACACTCTCCACATATTCCCGGCACAGATTGCCATGGGGATCACAGGCCACACAGATTGGCAGATAAGGACCCACAATTTTGCGGATTTCTTTTAAAATGTGATGTTCTCCGGAGCCAAGCCCTTCCACCTCGCTGGCGCCGTGCAGCATCAGATAGATACCGTCAATCTCGTCCAAATGCTCCCGCACAGCATTCAAAAAACCAGCCTCAATATAGGCGAAAGTATCTCTTTTGATCACACCGGATGCCGCCGAATCGGCAAAAATAGAAGGGATCACCTCGATTCCCGCCTGCGCAAACACATCTCCTACATTTGTGCGCCGAATGCATTCGTCGCCAAAGGCAACCACATAATTGCTGATCTCATTTTTCAGCGGAATATTAGCATTGGATTCCGTTACAAACTGTCCAACTAATACTTTCATTCCTGTCCTCCTCCGATTTCAGATCTCATCGATGGGATACATGGGACGCATGATTCTCTTAAAAGGAATGATCCGGGTATCCTGCGGCGTAGCCCCGTCAGTCAGGGACATGATGCAGAGTTTCCCTTTTTCCTTTAAGTCGGGGAAAATATATCCCTGCTTGACCACAATAATATCGTAGTCATCCCAGTCAACGCCAATGCCGGCAAACTGGTGCTCCTCGCACATGGTATTTCTCGTGTTGGCCACAGAGATCTCAATGGGTGTTCCGTCCACAGATACTACCACCGCATATCCATAGATATGATCGTGAGGATGCATCAGGTATCCACGTACGCCGCCCTTGGAGCGAACAGTCACGTCAAGTTCCACACTCTTACTCATCTCATCCTGGTTTACCCCCAGGGATATGTGAGCCTTTTCTCCGATTTCCAGGGCGGAAAGCTGTTTCCATGTGTCGGGATCGTTGATATTGGCAAAAAGCACCTTCTTTTTCAAATCCTTCTCCGCCAGCACCTGACGCAGGATGTAAGTATTCCATCCGGTGGCCCCGCTGGTCACATTATCGCCGGAATCCGTAATAAAGACCGGCTTTCCGTCGAACTCCAGCGCGGCTTTCAGCGCCTCATCCGGACACATCGTCAGGCCGGTATAATGAAACTCATGGCGTCTCTGCCACACGTAAGCTGCCAACTGGTCAGCAATCTCCTCTGCATACTTCTGGTCCGCCTCGGTCTGGGGGACAACCACCACGCCGCAGCCGGCCACGTCACTATCATGACGGATATAGCCCACATGCCAGGAGCAGCTCAAAATCCTGGGATCCTTCTCCAGTCCATCCATATAGGCATTGATGCTGCGCACCGGTTCATCGGTGGAAACACTCTGTTCTCCTCCCAGAATCAATGGAAGTTTGCGGTAAACAGCATGGATATTCTGACGTTTTTTCAAAAGCATGCACAGCATTCCCGCTACTTTTTTCATTGTATCCATACTGTCCGTATGGGGGGATTCCCGGTAGCTGCGCAGAATCTGAATGTTCTCCACATACTCCCTGCACAGATTGCCGTGGGGATCGCAGCAGACCGCGATGGGGACATAAGGGCCTACCACCTGGCGGATCGCCGCCAGGATATGATGATCGCCGGAACCGAGTTCCTCCACTTCGCTGGCTCCGTGCAGATGCAGATACACGCCGTCGATCTCGTCCAGATGTTCTCTTGCTGCCCGCACCATGCAGGCCTCGATATAGTCAAAGGTCTCCCGCTTGATCACGCCCGAGGCTCCCGCCGAGGCATAAATGGCAGGGATCATCTCGATTCCCGCCTGGTCAAAAACCTCCTTCACCTGCATCTTCTGGATGCATTCATCACCGAAGGCCACCACATAGTCGGTGATGTCATTTTTCATCGGTACATGGGCATTGGATTCCGTGGTAAAATAACCTGCCAGAACTTTCATTTTCCTCTCCTTTTCGTCTGCTTATATTGTCAGATATTATCAATAGGGTACATGGGACGCATAATTCTCTTGAAAGGAATCGCCGCCGTATTCTGCGGTGTGGCTCCGTCCGTCAGGGACATTACATAGAAGGAGGCGGCCTCCTTAAGCTCAGGGAAGATATAGCCCTGCTTTACCACCGTGATATCATAGTCATTCCAGTCCACGCCGCCTCGCTCAAAGATTACCTTGGAGGAGAACGTCTTCTCACTGTTGGCCACTACGATATCGATGCCTGTGCCCTCCACGTTGACCGTAACGCAGTTTCCAAACTGCTTCATAATCAGAGAGCCTGTGGTCCCGGAGCGGACAATGTCGCCCTTGCTCTTTACCACTACATCAAGCTCTACCGGCGTACTCATAGCATCATGGCCCACTCCCAGGCGGATATGCTGCCTGGCGCCGATCTCCGTTTCCTTCAGGCTCTCATAGCAGACCGGATCACAGATGGAGGCAAAGAGCACCTTCTTCGACAGATCCTTCACGGCCAGCACCTGACGCAGGATATAGGTGTTCCAGCCGGTGGCTCCGCTGGTCACATTATCGCCGGAATCCGTGATAAAGACCGGTCCCTTCTCCTGAGCCTGAGCCAGAGCCATGGAAAGAGCCTCGGCAGGCTCGGCGGTCAGACCCGTATAATGGAACTCATGACGCTTATCCCAGACGTATTTCGCCAGACGATCAGCCACCTCCTCGGCATAAGCCTGGTCTGCCTCCGTGGCCGGGGAAACTACAATACCGCAGCCTGCCACATCGCAGTCGTGGCGGATATAGCCCACATGCCAGCTAGCGCTTAGGATCCGGGGATCCTTCTCCAGCTCATCCATATATTGATTGATGCTTCTCACCGGCTCATCGGCAGACACACTCTGCTCGCCGCCCAGGATCAGCGGCAATTTCCGGTAAACAGCATGGATATTCTCTCTTTTTTTCAGATAGTCACACAGCATCCCGGCCACAATGCGGCGCGTGGGAACGCTGTCCGTGTGAGGAGATTCCCGGTAGCTACGCACCACCTGGGCGCTCTCCACATACTCCTTGCACAGATTGCCATGGGGATCGCAGGCGATCATCACCGGCACATAGGGGCCTACGATTTCCCGCAGAGATTTCAGGATGTGATGATCGGCAGAGCCTAGTCCTTCCACTTCGCTGGCTCCGTGCAGCATCAGGTAGATTCCGTCGATTTCATTGAGATGTTCTCTGGCCGTCCGCGTAAAGCAGGCTTCAATATAGTCAAAGGTATGTCTCTTGATCACGCCGGAGGCGCCGGCTACCGCATAGACCGCAGGAATCATCTCGATGCCCGCCTTTTCAAAAATGTCGCCCACATGCATCTTGCGGATGCACTCGTCGCCAAAGGCAATGTCATAGGCTGTGATTTCATTCATGTAAGGGACATTTGCATTGGACTCCGTGATAAATTCTCCGATTAAAGCTTTCATCCTGAATTACTCCTTTTGCGTATTATAAAATATACTAAGTAAATTATAGCAATACATATAAACGGCTCCTGCCGGATTGTGTCTGGCAGAAGCCGCTTTCCTCAGTTACTTATTTCGTCGCCTTTTTGCCATCTCTCACTATGAAGATTCTGGAGCAGATGAACGAAACGATTATGGTCGCCACTGCCACCACCGCAGCGATGATGACATAGTGCATACTGCCGTTCTCATCGATATACATGATGAAGGTCATCAGGCCGGGGCATCCCATCTGCACATATTTCCGCAGACCCAGGATACCGGCGATCAGGCCGCCGACCACAGCACCGCAGGCGGTGCCCATTAAAGCCTTCGGCCGGGAAATCAAAGCGCCGTAGAAGGCAGGCTCGGTAACGCCGCACAGGGCAGTAACGCCAAAGGAGCTGTACAGACCCTTGGTAGCCTTGTTTTTCTCACCCTTCAGCGTGGAGGCCACAGCCAGAGTGGATGCACCGACAGCAATGTTGGAAATAAATCCCATGTTTGCAAAAATCAAATCATATCCCTGCTCCGCAATCATGGCGACAGTAATAGGGGTTAAGCCCTTATCAATTCCGAACATAACCATGTAGGGGTACACAGCCGCCAGAATCGGCTGAGTGACAAAGCCCAGAGTGTTGTACAGCCACATGCAGGCAGAAGCAACAGCATCGCTCAAATAGGTACCCAGCGGACCCAGGACAATCAGTTCAACCGGAACCACGATGATCATCGTGACCAGAGGAGTGGCAAAGTAAGTGATTACCTCCGGCATGATCTTCTTCACAAATTTTTAGACAAAATACATGAAGAACACGCCCAGCATTACAGGGAATACGGTGGAACCGTAGGAAACCGTGGGGATCGGAATTCCCAGGAAACTTAATCCCTCCACGCCGTTGATACGGCTGCAGACCAGAACAGCGCCAAGGAACGCACCGTATATTTCCGGAATCTTTAACTGCTTTGACATCGTGTAGCCGACCCAGATCGGGAAGTAGGTAAAGCCGGCGTCAAACAGCGCCATGCAGATATTGGCCGTGCCGCTGTTGGTATCCAAGCCGAAATAGTTGATTCCCACGCGGGCGATCGCCAGAATCATACCGCCTACAATCATGGCCGGTACGATAGGCATGAATACGGGAGCCATAAAGCCGGCGATCTTATCCATTACCCACTTGGCATTGTGCGGCTGGTTGGCACTCAGATCCTCCACCTCCGCATCGGCATTCATTCCGGGTTTCCAACCGGAAATATCCAGGAATTCATTGTAGGCATCGTTGACTTTCGGCCCGATGATGACCTGGAGCTGACGCCCCTTATCCACAATGCCGGCAGCTTCCGGAATCTCCTTCAGTGCCTCCATATCCACAATGCTTTTTTTAGCCACCTCAATACGCAGCCTGGTAGCACAGTGCGTAACGTTGGTAATGTTTCCAACGCCGCCGACATGGTCCAGAATGTATCTGGATGTCTCTTCATACTTACCCATACTTCTTCCTCCTTAACCTTGGCTTTTGCTTTATTTAAAAACGGTGACGCGCAGCCGTTTTTAATTCGTCCTTCCCAGGTATATTCAAATCACGCCAGGTTTTGCGCGATTATTAACGAAAGTTTATTTTTGTTAATTTCGTCTTTATTTTTTGTTCATTTTTGTTTTACCATATCTTTATGGATTTGTCAAATGGTTTTGTTGGATTTTGTTATATTCTTTTATTTTATCTTCGGTTTTTTCACCGAAATTACCATTTACCCTCCCCCTAGCTTAACATTAGTGAACATTTTTCTTGCATTCTTGCCGCTGTTGTGTATAATGAATATAGGATTTAATACATGTTGTTCTCAATTGTTTCCTTATTTAATCCAACAAAAAGAAACAAATTTAAATGATTTTTAAACATCTATCATGAAAATGTTTGTGATAATCACAACTTTTGGGGAGGTACCTTATGGATCAGCTTTTTATCGGTATGCTTTTTATTCTCTTTGATTTCAACTTTTCTCTGGGCAGTGTAACCATCGGCCTGCTGCCAGATTTCATCGGTTATCTGCTGGCCTTTTCAGGCCTCGCCAAATTGCGGGGGGAAAGTCCAATTTTGGCCAAATGCTGCGCGTTCGCCCCTATCTTTGCGGCATACAGCGCTTTCAGCTATCTCGTCAGCCTTCTGGGGCTGGTTGCGAATGTCTTCTTTATTTATATCATCGGTCTGGTCGAGGTGATTCTGCGGCTCTACTTTATCTATCAACTGGTGCAGGGACTCAAACAGCTGGAAATCAGCCAGCAGATTGAGCTCTACACCGAGAGGCTTCACAAATATTGGGCATTGATGACGGCCTTCCAGGTATTTTCGCTGCTTCTCATCACTTCGCTGCTTTTGAGCGCCGCCTGCACTGTCGTGAGCTTTGTCTGCAGTATTCTCTTTGCCCTCAAATTGAATATGGGCAGAATCAACTGGAAAAACGGCATGGCACTCCGCCGCTGACCTGCACCAGATAAAGCAAAAGAACAAGAAAACGGATATCCGCGCGCTGCCGGCGCGTTGATAGACATAAATACATCATGATTTAAAGGAGGAACAAGATGAACGGCAAAGTAGACAAGGGATTTCTCTGGGGGACCGCCTGCGCCGCCTATCAGTGCGAAGGCGGCTGGAACGAAGGCGGAAAAGGGGAGAGCACCTGGGACCAGTTCTGCCACAGCACAAAGAACGTAAAAGGCTATACCGGCGATGTAGCGGCTGATTTTTACCATCGCTACAAGGAGGATATCCGTCTTTTGAGAGAAGGCGGCCACAATACCCTGCGTTTTTCCATCGCCTGGACGAGGATCCTGCCTACGAGAGACGGCGGCGTCAATCCCGAGGGCGTCGCTTTTTATAAAGACGTACTCAAAGAGTGCCGGGAAAACGGCATCGTTCCCAACGTGACGCTGCTGCACTATGACATTCCTGCCTGGCTGGAGGACATCGGCGGCTATCAGAATCCTGTCTTCTCCGATGAATTTGCCAAATACGCCAAGGTGGTCTTCGAGCAGTTCGGCGAGGAGATTCCCTTTTATGTCACGATTAACGAAGCCACCCATAATGGCAACTGCTCTTATCTGACCGGTAATTATCCTCCCAACAAGCACGATGTGCAGGCCCTGGTACAGGTTTCCTACAACTTTATGGTAGCCAACGCCAAGGCTATCCGTGAATTCCGCCGGATGAACTTCAAACATTCCCAGATCGGCATTGTTCACACCACCAACTCCGTCCAGATCTTAAAGGACACGCCGGAATACAGGATTGCGCAACGAAGAGCCGACCTGTTTAAAAACAAGTGGGTCACCGATCCGGCTATCCTCGGCCATTTCCCCGAGGACCTAAAGCCTCTGCTGCTGGAAAGCGGCATCGATCTGTCCTTTGTAAAAGAGGAAGATCTGGAGATCATCCAAAACAATACCGTTGATTTTCTGGGACAGAACTGCTATACGCGCGCGGTGGTCAAGCCCTATGAATCCGGCGAGACCAACTACTATCCCAACAATGTGGGAGCCGGCCAGAATACCATCGAAGGCTACGTGGTCAAGGGATGGTTCCAGACCGACGTCGACCCCTCCACCCCCAAAAATGCCTGGAGCCGGGAAATCTATCCCAAGACGGTCTACGATATGCTCATGGGCATCAAAAAGGACTACGGCGATATTCCCGTCTACATTACGGAGAACGGCCATGCCATGTATGAAAAGCCCGACGAAAACGGCGAGGTCAACGACGACGAGAGAATTGAATTCTTAAAGTCCTATCTGGACTGGCTGATCAAGGCCCAGAACGAGGGCTGCAATGTCCGCGGCTATTATGCCTGGTCCACTACCGACTGCTATTCCTGGATCAACGGCTATGACAAGCGTTACGGACTGATCTACGTCGACTATGAAAACGGCCTGAAACGTATACCCAAGAAAAGCTACTATTGGTACAAGAAATATATCGAAGAACACACCGAAAAGTGATAGGAGGAGCCCATGAAGGTTTTAGTCGGACAGTTTGTTATCGAGTGTAATGAAAACATGCCGAACAAAAGCGATCTGGATGTCTTTACTCTGGCCTATGGCAGCGAATGCGTGCAGAAAATGCAAGTGGACGAAGTCTTTCGGCAGGCAGATATCGCCCCCATCCCCACGATCTATGCTGACGCTAGCTCCAACGGCGTGGTTAGGCGTCGGGCCTTCGAATACATTGAGGCCAGCATTCTGGAGACAGCTCAGGAACATCTGTCCGAGATCGACGGCGTATTTCTCCATCTGCACGGGGCCAGCGAAGTGGAGGGCCTGGGCTCAGGTGAACACCACATTCTGAAGAAACTCCGCGAGATCATCGGTCCGTATACCCCGGTGGCCATAGTCTGCGATCCTCACGGCAATCTGTGCAGAGAATATGTGGAAAACTGCACGCTGATCCGCAGCTACCGTGAATCGCCTCATACCGACGCTGAAGCAACGATCCGCCAGGTAGCCTCCATGCTCTGTGATCTGATGAAAAACCGCCGCAATATCCATGCGGTATACCGCAAGCTTCCGCTGATTCTGGGCGGCGAGCAGAGTGTTTCCACAGATGAACCGGTGCGAAGCATCAATCGGTACATGAATGAGCTGGAGGAGGATCCCCAGATCCTAAGCGCCAGCTGGCATGTAGGATATCTGCGTCATGACACCCCGGTGGCCGGCTGCGGCGTGGTGATCGTACCCCAGACCGAGGCAGATCAGACTTACGCCGAGGAGGCAGCTGATCATCTGGCCTCCTACGTCTGGGACAGACGCCATGAATTTCACTACACCGGCCTGACCGCCGAGCCCGCCAGAGCTCTCCAGATGGCCCTTGCCTGCTCCGATGGCATCGCTTTTATCTCGGACTCCGGCGATAATGTCACCTCCGGCGCAGGAGGCTACAACACTTGGCTGCTGCGCCAGGTACTGGAACTCCCCCAATGGGACAAATCCACTCTTTTTGCCAACATCTGCGATCCAGATGCCTGGGCACTTCTCCACGCTCAGCCTCTGGGCGCGACCCTTTCTGTACGCCTCGGCGCAGGCTACGACGAATTGTCGGCACCTATCCCGCTGACCGTAACCGTGCGCGCCAAGGGCAGCCTGCCGGGCTGGTTTAAAGAGAGTCAAAATGATGAAATCCACGGCCGCAGCGTGCTGGCGCACGTGGAAGGCACAGCTATCGACATCTGTGTGGCCGATACCAACGAGACCATGGCCCGCCATATCCAATTTATAAAGGCCGGCATCGACTGGGATGAGTACGGGGTTATTGTCGTAAAGCAGGGCTATATGATGCCCGAGATTCTGGCCAAGGGAAGCCTCTGCGTCATGGCTCTGACTGACGGGGCAACACCGCAGGATACCAAAAGGATTCCTTTCAAGAGAATCATGCGCCCCATGTACCCTATCGACGATATCTGATTCAGTCAGGAAGGAGAATGATATGAAAAAAGAACAATTTTTGTGGGGTTCCGCCACCGCCGCATATCAATGTGAAGGCGCCTGGGATACGGACGGAAAAGGAGCCAGCGTCTGGGACGATTTCTGCCACTCCCCTGCCAATGCCACCGGGATTACCGGCGATGTTTCCTGTGATTTCTATCATCACTATGCGGAGGATATCCGGATGATGGCTGAGGGCGGTCAAAACACCTTTCGCTTTTCCATCAGCTGGTCCCGCATCGTACCGAAAGAGGACCATGCGGTAAACGAGGCCGGCCTGGCTTTCTACGACAGGGTGCTAAAAGAGTGTGAAAAATACGGCATCGTTCCTAATGTTACCCTGGTCCACTACGACCTTCCGGATTATATCGGCCGCAAGGGCGGCTGGTGTTATGACGGGATATCTGATGAATTCGCCTATTACACCTCCGTGGTGTTCCGGCATTTTGGGAATCGAATTCCCCTCTATGTAACCATCAATGAACCCAACCACAACGCCTACTGCAATTACTGTGTCGGCAACTATCCGCCTAATGAAAAAAACAATCTCCAGGACTACGCTCACTGTGCCTACAATATGATGGTGTGCAACGCCAAAGCTATCCGGGAATTCCGCAGATTGAATCTCTCCGGCTCTCAGATCGGCATTGTCCAGGGCTGCGGTCCGGCTACCGCTCTCAAGGACACGCCGGAATACCTGGAAGCTGTGAAATTCTGCAATTATTTCTGCAACTTCTGTTTCCTGGACCCGGCCATCCGCGGCTGCTATGAGCCTGATCTCATCGAGGCGGTCCGCTCCCGCGGCATCGATCTGTCCTTCGTAAAGCAGGAAGATCTGGACATTATGAAAGACAACACAGTGGACTTTTTGGGACAGAACATCTACAGCCGCCTGCTGGTCAAGCCCAATGAGTCCGGTATCACCGCCTTTACGGTCAATAACGCCGGCAACAACGACGGAACGGGAAAGACGGCCAGGGAAACCCGCGCTATCTCCGGCTGGTTTGAGACCGACCGGGATCCTTCCACCAAGCTTAATCACTGGGGCCGTGAAATCTACCCCCGCTGCGCCTACGACACGCTGATGCTGCGCAAGGAGCGCTACGGCGATATCCCGATCTATGTGACGGAGAACGGCCACGGCTGCTACGATGCAGCCGACGAACACGGCTATGTGGAAGATGACGAGCGCATCGAGTTTTTGGAGAATTACATCCACTATATTCTGAAAGCCAGGGAAGATGGCGTCAATGTAAAGGGCTACTATGTCTGGTCTGCGATGGATCTCTACTCCTGGATCAACGGCTATAAAAAACGCTACGGCCTGGTGCGCGTAGATTATGAGGACGAAAATCTGCGCCGCATCCCCAAAAAGAGCTATTACTGGTATAAAAAATTCATTGAGGAGCACAAGGACATCTGATTATGATAGACGGAAACGTTTTAATCCAGGTGGAAACCCAGGTATTCCTGTACTTTGCCATCGGTATCATTCTAAAAAAAATACGGCTCACCGGCCCAAGGGAGGATCAATTTCTGTCTGAGCTATTGCTGGGGCTGATCCTGCCGATGAATGTTTTTGTCTCCTTCTATCAATCCATGCACATGGATCAGCTGATTACCGGCGGCCTTCTGATTCTGGCGGGCACGCTGGTAGTGCTGGTGATCCTTCTGCTGACAAGATTTTTACCCCGCAGCATACCCACGAACAAAAAGAGGATCGCTGAATTTTGTATGCTGATCTCCAACGGTTCTCTGATCGGCATCCCTCTGATCGAAGCTCTGTGCGGGACGGCCGGAGTAGTCTACGCCAATATTTTTATGGTACCTACACGGGTGTTCTCCAATATGGCTGCCCAAAGTTTCTTTGACCCGGCCGCTCATTCCGGCAACTGGAAAAAAGGCGTCAAAAGCTTTGCTGCCAATCCGCTGATCCTCGGCATGCTTACAGGCTTTATCCTGAATCTGTCCGGTCTGGAGCTGCCGGTCCCCGTCATGAACGTGTGCAGCGGGCTGTCAGGCTGCATGAGTCCACTGGCTCTGATCCTGGTGGGTTCAACGCTGGCGGATGCTTTTTCCCAAATTTCTTTTGGCAAAATGTTTTCCTTACCGGTTCTGGGTATCTGCCTCTTCCGTCTGCTGGCAGCTCCCTACCTGACGCTTCTCATCTGCCGCCTCCTGGGACTGTCCGGCACGGAATGCGCGGCCGCCGTGCTGGTAAACGCAGCGCCTGTCGCCAATACCGCCACTATTTTCTGCCAGAAATATCACGGAGACATCAATTTCACCAGTACCTGTGTCTTTATTTCCACTCTGCTGTCCTTTGCGACCCTGTGGCTGGTACGTTTCTGAACAGGCCGCCAGGCAGACATACGGCCAAACTGCCCCTGCTGCCAAACCCGCGCAGTCGGCACAGCTGAATCAATGGCGCAGCCATACTTCACCCTTTTATGACAGACCGTCAAACTGAGCTTACACAGCTTTGACGGTCTGTCTATTTTATCTCCTCCAGCAGAATTTAATCCCATCCGAATGGAATTGACTTCACTGAAATAAAGTTCTAAAATAAATATATAGAAGAGGGTTTTTCTGGAAAGTGGGTGAACGTATGAAACTTATGCAGCTCGTGTATCTGGTCTCGTTTTTCTCCGTTCTCATTGCCTTTGGCTACGCCGCATACCTCCATCTGTGGGTGAAACGGCAGCCGGTATCCAATCAGAAAATCATAGAGGTTTCCGGCTTAATCCGCGCAGGTGCCAACACCTTTATGCGAAAGGAATATCAGGTGCTGGCAAAATTTGCGGGCATTGCGGCCATCCTTATTCTCATTCTCCTGCCCCATCCCATCTGGCAGGGGGAGGTGACGGCAAATATCTCCATGGCCATTGCCTACCTGGCCGGCACGGTCCTGTCGGCCATCGCGGGGAAGATCGGCATTCTGGTGGCCACCCAGGCCAACTCCCGGGCCGCCGAAGGGGCTGGGAGGGGAATCAAGCCGGCCTTTCTCATCGGTTTTCGCGGAGGGGCCGTCATGGGACTGGCCGTGGTGGGTTTCTGCCTCCTGGGCGTCATGGCCGTCCTTTGGCTCACCGGAGACGCCTCGATCCTATTGGGCTTCTCCTTTGGCGCCAGCTCTCTGGCCCTGTTTGCCAAGGCCGGGGGCGGCATCTTTACCAAGACGGCCGACGTGGCCGCCGATCTGACCGGCAAGGTAGAGCTGGGAATCCCCGAAGATGACCCCCGCAATCCGGCGGTTATCGCAGACAACGTAGGAGATAACGTGGGCGACGTGGCCGGCATGGGGGCCGATCTCTTCGACTCCAATGTGGCCGCCATGGCCTCAGCCCTGGTCATGGCCCAGTCCCTGGACGGCGGTTCCGGAGCCAATACCGCCATGGTATTCTGCTACGCCGCCATCGGCCTTCTGGCCTCCATCCTTGGCATCGTCTGTGCGCGGGTGGGCCAAAACGGCAGTCCCACGCGGGCGTTAAACTCCTCCACCTATACCACCACCGCCATCTTTATGGCGCTGACGGCCGCCGCTACCTGGCTGCTGCCCGGCTTTCAGTGGAGAATCTGGGGAGCCTCGGCTGTGGGACTGATCGTGGGCGTAATCATCGGCATCACTACCGATTACTTCACCGACGACAGCAAGCCCATCGTGCGGAGAGTCGCCCACGCCTCCCAGTCCGGCTCCGCCTTTACGATTCTCTCCGGCATCTCCTACGGCTTTATCTCCTCCCTGCCCGCCATGGTAGGGATCGCCGTCTCGGCCCTGACGGCCTATAAGCTCTGCGAGCCCTTAGGCGACGGCTATGCCCTGTTCGGCATCGCCATGGCGGCCGTCGGCATGCTCTCCATCGTGGGCATGATCATCAGCAACGACGCCTATGGCCCCATCGTGGACAACGCCAGGGGCTTAGCCGAGATGGGCGGCCTGGGCGAGGAAACCATACGGGTGGCCGACGAACTGGACAGCGCGGGCAATACGGTAAAGGCCGTGACCAAGGGCTTTGCCATCGGGGCGGCCGGACTGACGGTGATCTCCCTGCTGGGCGCTTATATGTCCGAGGTCAACGAATCCCTTGCCTCCCTGGGGCGGGAACTGCTCACCGGCTTTGACATCATGGATCCCACCGTATTCTTCGGCATTTTGGTAGGAGCCGCCGTTCCCGCCGTCTTCTCCGCCATGCTGATGCTAGGCGTCGATAAGAATGCCCAGCGCATGGTGGCGGAAATTCACCGGCAATTCCGGGAAATCGCCGGTCTGAAGGAAGGCCGGGAAGGAGTAAAGGCAGACTACGACAGCTGCATCAATATTGCCACCGAGGGCTCCTTAAAGGAGCTGGTTCCCGCCGGCCTGATGGCCATCATCGCCACCGTCGCCGTGGGCTTTATCGGCGGCCCTTCCGCCATCGGCGGTTTCCTCCTGGGCAATATCACCAGCGGCCTTTTGCTGGCCCTGTTTATGTCCAACGCCGGCGGCCTCTGGGACACTGCCAAGAAATACATTGAGGCAGGCCACGAGGGCGGCAAGGGTTCCGAGGCCCACAAGGCGGCCGTCACCGGCGATACCGTCGGCGACCCCTTCAAGGACACGGCCGGCCCTTCCATCAACACCCAGATCACCGTGGTGTCGCTGGTCGCCTCCCTTCTGTCCTCCCTCTTTGCGGCCCTGTCGCTGTTTGGCTGAAAAATTTCCGAGTTGATATTGGGGGCAAAAGGTCTTTTACCTCCCCCTATGATGCAGAATGAGACAATTCCATAGGATTCAGGTTTTCTTACCTGGATTTTCTATGGGACTGTCTCTTTCTTTCACAGTTTTTGCGCCTTACTTCCCTTCCAGGGAATTCAGCATACCCTAAACTTTTAAAATTAGCAAGTTTGATTGATTGAAACTCTAAACTTTGAATTCGAAACTTCGATATCCGTTCTTGAAAATCGCTGCGGCGTTTTCCGGTCTGTGCTTACAGGATCTCTCCATTCGACGCGCATACCTTCTGATACCAGTAAAAGGAATCCTTCTTATACCTCTTGTAGGTTCCGTTCCCCTGTCCGTCGGCATCCACATAGACAAAGCCGTACCTCTTTTTCATCTCCCCGCTGGAGAAGGAAATCAGGTCGATGCAACTCCACATCGTGTAGCCGATCAGCTCCACTCCTTCTTCCACGGCCTCCCGCATCTTTTCGATGTGCCGCCGGTGATAGTCGATCCGGTAATCGTCATGCACGCTGCCGTCTTCCTCCAGCCGGTCCACGGCCCCCAGGCCGTTCTCCACCAGAAAGAGAGGCTTCTGGTAACGATCGTACAGCGTATGCAGGGCAAATTTCAATCCGTCCGGATCGATTTCCCAGCCCCAGTCAGACGCTTTGAGATAAGGATTTTTCACGCCGGCAAAGAGATTGCCCGCCCCTTTCTCCCCGTCCGTATGCGTCGTGACGCAGGACGTGCAGTAATAGGAAAAGGCAAGGAAATCCGCCTTTCCTCTCCGAAGCTCCTCTCTGTCCTCCTCGCTGATTTCCGGATCCACCTGTTTTTGTGCAAAGATCCGCTTTGCATAGGAAGGGTATTCCCCGCGCATCAGCGTATCGGCAAAGAAAAACATATTGTCCTGCTCTGCCCTCTGGGCCGCAAGCTGATCCTTCGGATCGCTGGTCAGAGGATAGCTGAAAACTCCCGCTATCATGGCCCCCACTTTGTTGTCCGGGTTCAGCAGATGGCCTAACTGCACCACTCTGGCAGAAGCAACCATCTGATTGTGCTCGATCCCATAGATGCGCCGGGCCTCCTCCGGCCTTGCATGGGGGTTCATGTCGTGCATGATCTTCATCACATTGATTTCATTGAAAGTAACCCAGTATCTCACGTAGTCCCTGAATTCCTCCATGCATACCTTTGCAAAAGCGGCATATTCATCGATCAGCCGCCTGCTCTCCCAGCCGCCGCACTCTTCCAGGAAAAAGGCAGGCATATCGTATTTGTGGAGAATCACTACCGGCTCGATCTCGTATTTCCTCAGCGCCTCTAAAATCTGCCGGTAGTAAGCCACTCCCTCCGGATTTACCCCGCCGGCAATTCCCCTAGGCATAATGCGAGCCCAGGAAATCGTAAAATTTAAAGCCTTAAAATGCATCTCCGCCAACAGAGCGATATCTTCCTTATATCTGTGATAAAAATCCGACGCCGTGTGATTGGGATATATCTCTCCCTCCCGGATGATGTATCTGGCTCCCTCGGGCAGCTGTGCGCTGTGCTGCATTACCTTGCCGATCTGCCCGTCTTTGGTCCGGTAATAGGCATACCGGGGCGTATTTTTATCGCCCGCCAGCAGATAATCCGCCTCCACCGGCGACTTTCCCCCTTCGTTCCATCCTCCCTCGATCTGCGCGGCGCTGATATCCCCGCCCCACAGAAATTCCTTCGGAAAACTCATATGCATCCTCCTCCCATCAGTATTTCACCGTCTCATAGGGCTCTAATCCGAGAAAAGCAAAGGCTTTCGGAATCAAAGGCGTCCACAGCCCCCAGTTGTGTCCTCCCTCCGTCTCCAGATAGGTCAGATCCAGGCTGGTATTCTTTCGGCAGAAATCCACAAACCTCCTTCCGGCCTGATAGGTCAATGCATCCTCCGTCCCGCACACATGAAACAGCCTGGGTTTTTCCTCCTGACCGGTTTCCAGCTTTTCCGCCAGTAAGCACAGATCATTTTTCTCTGCCTGCTCCGTGCCCCATTCGCCCACGTGAAGGATATAATCCCGCAGAAAACCGTTCTTTTCTCCGCCGAAGATCAGATCCTCCCTTCTCATGACCAGAGCGCCCGAGAAGCTGACCGCAGCCGCATAGCGATCCGGATAGGCCAGGGCGGCACGGAATGCTCCGTAGCCGCCCATGGAATTCCCCATGATAAAGGTATCTTTTCTCTCTGTTGCGATTGGAAAATACCGGGCCATTTTCTGCGGAAGTTCCTCCGCCAGATAGGTCAGATAATCCGGCCCATTTTCTCCATTTACATAAAATCCGTTATTGCCCTCCGGCATCACCACAATAACATCGTAATCTCTGGCAATATATTCAATATTGCTTTTGCGCATCCACGCCGAATAATTGTCGCCATAGCCGTGCAGCAGATACAGAACCGGATAGCTGCTCCGACCATCGTCCTGCCCTACGGCATGTTTCTTTTCCGGGAGCAATATATTCAGCGTCGTATCCATCATCAAAGATGAGGAATACAGATTCATTTCCAGAGACGCCATTCAACACACCTCTTTCTTTCAGGCTTTCGCCTTCTTTTTGTCTTCGACTCCGAAAATCATAATCAGAGCTATGATAACAGCGCAGCCAGCCGCGATGGAAAGGATCGCACGGATCAAATTGCCGCTGTCCGCTCCCAGGTAAGACAAAATCGCCAGGAAATTGGAACCGGTAGGAACATATACGTAAACATGAAGGAGACCGATCAGGAAACCCATCACCGTATGACCGATTATGTAGGAAATAAGCACCTTTTTATGCTTCAGATAAATACCGTAGAGGGAAGGCTCCACAATGCCGCCCAGCAATATGGAGATCAGTCCGCTTGCCGCCAGCTCCTTTTCTTTTTTGGCCTTTGTCTTCAGCAGGACTGCCACATTGACGGCAGCCGCAAGGAAGGCTGTTCCCATCGTTACCGGCAGCACCGTCCCTTCCATCCCTGTCGTCATCAGGGTAATTCCGGCAACCATACCCAGAGGCATATGCATCCCCACAACGATCAGCAGCATCCAGGTTGCGCCTACCAGCGCCGTCCCCACCGGGCCGGCAACACCATGAATCCACATCAGGATATCCGCGATTCCCGTTCCCAGAACATATCCCGCAGGCGCCAGCAGGCACAGGCTTATGGGGAGCATCACGAGAACCACCAGGAGTCCCAAAAATGAGGTCTTCAAAAATTCCGGTAGGATTTTCTTAAAGCCTTTTTCCACATAGGACATTACCCAGCAGATCAGGATCGCCTGGAAAACCTGTCCGCTGTAGCTCGTCGGATAGACGGGAATGCCATATACGGTAAACCCTCCGGCTGAAAGAATCGCCGAAAAATCCGGATACATCATGGCAAAGATGATCATCAGCGCATACATGGTATTGCAGCCGAATTTCTTGGATGCGGACAAAGTTACCGATACGGGCAGGAAGAACAGCCCCGCCTGCGCCACATTATAAAGCAGACGATAGATGTCCGATTCCGCCGATACAAGATTCAGGCAGCCCGGCCCGATTACGGAATATATGGAGCAGAGAAGTCCGACAGTGAGTAAAAGCGGCAGGATAGGCGTCATGCAGGCGCTTAAAACTTCGATAATACGCCCCGGAATCTGTTTGACGGAAAATTTTTCTTTCTTTACACCGTCAAGATTTTCATCGATGGCCTCCTCCTGCTGAAAGCCTCCCAGCTGGCAGACGGCCTCATAGACGCTGTTGACCGCATCGCCTATAATGACCTGGAACTGCTCGCCGGTCCACTGGCAGCCTGCCAGTCCTTCCAGCTGGTCAATTTCCTCCTCTTTCACCAGGCCTTTATCTTTCACATTGAATCGAAGCCTGGTCATACAGTGTGCAAAGAAAGTAATATTGTCTTTTCCTCCCACCAGGGTCAAGATCTGACCGGCCAGCTGCTCATAATTTTTCTTATTCTTCATTTTTAATTTCCCTCCGTTACACTTGTTTGCCGGCAGGCCGACTGTTTTCTCAGACAGCCTGCAGCTATTATGCCAGTATTATCACAGCATCGCGCGCAAATGCCGTATATAATCATAAGCCGATGGTCATTCCTCCCGTATATACAGGCGGTTAATATGCAGAACCAAATACATGACCTCTTCTTCCGTCAGTTTGCCGGAAAAAATTTCTTCATTTACCTTTAAAGCACATTGATACTCTTTTTGACACTCTTCTTTTACCGAATGAAAGATTCCCAGATTGTTGGATTGAATTCCCTTATCGCTTTTTACCCGGTCAAACAGATACAGCATATGGGTTGCAAAACGCGTATAGTTAAAGCCGGCCCGGTCAACCCGGATATGCAGGAAATCCTCAATGATCGAAACGCTTTTCTTCATTAAATCCATTTCATTTTCCCGGGAATCCGCGATACTCTTCGTCCCGTATCCGATCAGATGAAGGGTAATATAGGCCGCCTCCTCCTCCGGAAGAGAAATGTGAAACCGCTGGTTGATCAGCTTCACCCCATACTCCGCAACGGCCATTTCTTTTGGATAAGACACTTTAATATCGTATAAAACGGGGAGCTGAATGGATAAATTTTGCTTTTCTCTCTTTATGGCAAATTGAATATGATCTGCCAAAGTAAAAACCACGTTCCCTTTGAAGCTGTTCCCCAGCTTTTTGTTTGCATAATCGATGATATCCAGCGATACCTGCAGTACATTTTCCGGAATCTGATCGATCATAGGCAGATACGACATGTCCACGTTATAAAAGGTGCGGTCGATCAGCTTTAACGGAATATCGCTCGGCGGCTTTCGGAATCCGATTCCTTTGCCGAAGGCGATAACCTCCCTCCCCTGGGAATCGAGGCACAAACATACGTTATTGTTGATATTCTTGATGATCTTCATATTTTCTCCATCCCATTTCAGTTCCTGTGCAGACGGATTACTTCTTCCCCTATTCCGATCCTCTGTCCTTCCTTCATGATTTCCATTTTAAAATTCTGAGGATTCGTGACGATCATCGGTGTTACCAGACAAATATCTTTTTCCTTCATCAAACCTCGATCCATTGTGATCAGAACCTGACCTTCCTTCACTCTGTCCCCCGGCGAGACTTCGGCTGTAAAGCCTTCTCCATTCAGTTCCACCGTGTCCAAACCGATATGGATCAGCAGCTCCACACCGTTTTTAAGCTTTAGTCCCACCGCATGCTTCGTCTCCGCGACCATCAGGACAGAAGCATCGCACGGCGCATGGAGCTGACCGTCCTCCGGTTCAAAGGCAATCCCATCGCCCAGCATCTTTTTCGCAAACATTTTATCCGGCACTTCACGAATCGGGATGAGACGGCCGCACGCAATGCTCTTCAAACTTACATCCTTCTGTTTTGAAAATAATCCAATCATACTTCCTTCTCCTAAACTATATTTTTGAATCAGTCCTGCCCGCTGCAGCCCAGCACCACAGGCAGAGAACGATAGCTCACCCCCATGCGGTCGATCCCTATATCGATCAGTTCCAGGAAATGCTCTCTGGTCCGGATCCCTCCCGACCCTTTTACTTTAATTTTTCCCTCGCCGGCCTCCATCATGGCCTTTACTACCTCTACGGTTGCCCCGACGCGTTCCCCTCCGGTATAAAAACCTGTTGCCGATTTGATAAAATCCGCTCCGGCTGCAGCCGCACAGCGTGTACCCGCCTTGATCTGCTCCTCATTGAGAGCGTCCGTCTCAATAATGACCTTTACCTTTGTTCCATATTTATGGCACACATCCACCACAGCTTTTATATCCGCCGTCACATAGCCGTAATCGCCGGCGCGCAGCCGTCCGTAATTCGCCACAATATCGAGATCCTCGATTTCATATTTGCTGCAGTACTCCTCCGCCTGCTTTGCCTTGGATTCCGTCGTGGACTGGCCGAAAGGGAAATCACAGACCACGCATATTCCCGTTTCCGTGTCCTTCGTCATCTCCGAAACCATTTCCAGTGCGGCAGGATTGATGCAGACCGTTGCGCAGCCGAAATCTATCCCCTCCTGCACGTATTTCCTGATTTCCTCCGGTGTAAATTCCGGCTGCAGCACAGCCTGATCCACATAGCGGGCCAACTCCCTTACCGTCATTTCCTCAGCTTTTTTGGTGAGCTTCATATACTTTTCCTCCTTACCCTTGCCTACAGCAAATAAAAAGCAAATAAAAAAACTCCTTTCAAGGCACACCAAAACATCATGTTTCAGGTCAAGCCTCAAAAAGAGTCACAATTCCTTATCACTTTTTATTTGTCTGTTATTTTTTTAAGTTTTCTTCATTATAGCCTCTGCATATTTTTTTGTCAATATATTTTTTTGTTTTCTTCCTGAAAATTTTATGTTATACTAATGTAAAGCATCAAAGTGATCTGCCCGCAGAGGCCGCCTGTCTCCATTCTTACCGCAGATTTCTGACCAAAGAAAGGCACGTACCCAAATGAAGCTAATCTTTCACCACATGCGTCATTACCTGAAAAGCATTTCCGTCGGAATGAGCCTGAAGCTGCTCGCCACCATGACGGAACTGATGCTCCCCTACATACTGGAACATATGATCGATAACGTCGTCCCTCTGGGAGAGCTGGGGCGAATTTTTCTGTGGGGATTTTTAATGATTCTCACTGCCCTGGCCTGCTGGCTGTTAAATATGATGGCCAACCGGAACGCCGTCAAGAACGCCCACTTCGTTTCTTATGACATCCGCCGGGCCCTGTTCAATAAGACGGCCAATCTGTCCGGCACCACCTTTGACCGTTTCGGTCTGCCAAGCCTCACCAGCCGGATGACCAGCGACAGCTACAACGTGCAGTCCTGCGTCCAGAGCCTGCAGACCTTGTGCGTCCGAGCTCCCATCATGCTGGTCGGCGGCATCGTCGTGACCATGACGATGGATCCGGTATTGTCCGGCATCCTTTGTGTCATGCTCCCGATTCTTCTGACCGTCGTCCTGCTGGTGTCCCGTCATGGCATCCCTCTGTATACGAAGGTGCAGGACCGGCTGGACGACGTGGTGCGGATCATGCGGGAGAACATCACCGGCATCCGCGTCGTCAAGGCCCTCTCAAAGACCGATTACGAGAGACGCCATTTCCACGGGGCCAACGAGGCGATGATCAAGCAGGATGTAAAGGCCAGCGCCGTCATGTCCGTGCCGGGCCCCTTTATGCAGACCTGCCTGAATATCGGCCTGACCCTGGTCGTCTTCGTCGGCGCGGTCCGCGTCAATAACGGCCAGATTAAGCCGGGCGTCATCCTGGCCTTCCTCACCTATTTCAACCTGATCCTGCAAAGCGTCATGGCGTTAAACCGTATGTTTATGATGATCAGCAAGGCCTCCGCCTCGGCGGACCGTATCGCCGCCGTGCTGGCCGCCCCTGACGATCAGCCCGTGCTTCCTTTCGAGGAGGCCGCGCATCTTGAGGAAGACCCCGCTCCCTTCATCCGCTTTCGCCATGTGAATTTCCGCTACGACCCCATCGGCAACGGGGACAGCGAAAATTTCGCCGGAGGCGAGCAGGAGCAATGTCTCTATGATATCGATTTTGCGATAAAGAAAGGCGAGTCCCTGGGCATCATCGGGCCCACCGGCTGCGGCAAAACCACCATTGTCAACCTGCTGATGCGGTTTTATGACGTGGAGGACGGGGCGGTTTTCATCGACGGAAGGGATGTGCGCACCTATGAGAAGGACGAACTGCACCGCAAATTCGGCGTGGTCTTCCAAAACGACCTGATCTTCCACGACACCCTGCGCCGCAATATTTCCTTCGGCCGGGATATCAGCGAAGAGGGACTCCAGACCGCCATCTCCGACGCCATGGCGGAGGAATTTATCAGCAAGCTGGACGACGGCCTGGATTACATGGCCGATGTGAAGGGAGCCAACCTCTCCGGCGGCCAGAAGCAGCGGGTCCTGATCGCCCGCGCCCTGGCGGCCAATCCGGAAATCCTGATCCTGGACGATTCCTCCAGCGCTCTGGATTATAAGACCGACGCCGCCCTGCGCACAGCCATCGCCAGGCATCACCAGGATTCCACTATCATCATGGTGGCCCAGCGGGTCAGCTCCATCCAGAACATGACCAACATCCTGGTGCTGGACAATGGACGGGCCATCGGCTACGGCAGCCACGAGCATCTGCTGGCATCCTGCCCTGCCTACCAGGAAATCTATCACGCCCAGATGGGCGAGCTGTAAAGGAAAGGAGACGAACCATGCCGGGACGCGGAGACCGAGGAGGAAAAAAAGAGAAACCAAAGGACGCAAAGGGGACGCTTCTGCGCATTCTGCGCTATCTGGCCGACTACCGTTTCATTGTGGGCCTGTTATGCGTCCTCGCCATGCTTTCCAACGCCGGAAATCTGATTGGGCCGAAGCTGGCCGGAAACGCCATTGCCGAGGCGGAGGCCGGCGTCGGCCTGGTGCAGTTCGACCGGGTCTTTTACTATGCAAAGTGGATGCTGATCGTATACGTGGGGAGCAATCTTTTAAGCTTCTTTGTCAGCCTCAGCATGATGTGGGTGAGCCGCCATGTGGCGGGCAAGATGCGAAACGATGTGTTTGATAAGCTGATGCGCCTGCCGGTCAAATATTTCGACCAGAACCAGGCCGGCGATATCATCAGCCGGGTCAGCTACGATATCGATGTGGTCAGCACCAGCCTCTCCACCGATGTAGTGCAGATTGTCACAAGCCTGGTGACAGTGGTTGGCTCCTTTGTGATGATGGTAGTCATCTCTCCGCCCCTGGTGGTCTGCATGCTGATCACCATTCCGATGGCGATTCTTTTCACCCGCTACATGGGCAAGAGAACCCGCCCTCTTTATTCCCGCCGCAGCGCAGCCTACGGGGAGATGAACGGCTTTGTGGAGGAAATGTTCTCCGGCCAGAAAAGCATCCTGGCCTACGCCTACGAGGACGGGGTCTGCGATGAATTCGACGCAATCAACCACAAGGCCGCCGACGCCTACTACGAGGCCGACCGCCTGGGCGTCTCCACCGGCCCCGGCGTCTCCTTTATCAGCAACCTGGGCCTGGCCCTGATCGGCCTGGTGGGCGCCCTGCTGTACTATGGGAATGTCGTCAGCCTGGGACAGATTTCCTCCTTTGTCCTCTATTCCCGCAAGTTCTCCGGCCCGATCAATGAGATCGCCAATATCATCAATGAAATCTACTCGGCCCTGGCCGCCGCCGAGCGGGTCTTCCGCCTGCTGGACGAGCCGGAGCAAGTTGCCGATGTGCCAAATGCCTTCACCCTGCGCGATGTGGAGGGCAATGTCCGGATGGAGCACGTATCCTTTGGCTATTTGCCCGGCAAGACCATCCTCCACGATCTGAGTCTGCGGGCCGACGCGGGCAGGACCATCGCCATCGTGGGCCCCACCGGCGCAGGCAAGACCACGATCATCAACCTGCTGATGCGCTTTTACGACGTGGACAAGGGCGAAATCTTTGTGGACGATCACGAAACCCGCTCCGTCACCCGCGACAGCCTGCGCAAGAGCTATTCGATGGTTCTGCAGGA
>CALWRE010000155.1 GCA_944383835.1 uncultured Lachnospiraceae bacterium
CGGGATTGGCGCAATCCATTACATGCGGTGTGATTTTCAGTCAATCGCCCAACCGTGAGAACGCCTGGAAGTTTTTAGAATGGTTCACTTCCGACGAGATTCAAACCGATTACGGACGGGAAATTGAAGCGGCCTTGGGTTCCATTTCCCGCTATACGCCGGCGAATACGGCAGCCTTCCATAATTTGGCCTGGTCAAAGGAAGAGCGCCTGCTGCTCGACGAGCAGCGCGGGAATATTCGAACATTGAACGAGATTTCCGGCAACTACAGCGTTACCCGGGAGCTCATCAACGCTTTCCGAAAAGTGGTCTATGATAACGCGAATCCCACCGATACGATCTACACATACAATAAGCGCATCACCAAGGAGCTTCAGCGGAAGCAAGGCGTCCACGACCGTTAAAAGGAGGGCAAAGCCCATGTCTGTACAAAAGAAAAACAGTCTGTTTGCCCGGATGCGGCAGTATAAGGCTTGCTATCTGATGATAGCGCCCTTTTATTTGATCTTTTTCCTGTTTGTGATTGCGCCTATTGCGATCGCTATGTTTTTCAGCCTGACCGATTTCAATATGCTGCAAATGCCGCATTTTACCGGGCTTGAGAATTATCTGACCCTGCTTTTCGAGGACGACGTGTTTTTGACGGCGGTTCGGAATACGCTGATTTTTGCCGTGATCACAGGCCCCATCAGCTATTTTGCCTGTTTCTTTTTTGCCTGGATGATCAATGAACTGCCGAAGGGACTCCGGGCGGTTCTGACCTTTGTTTCCTATGCTCCTTCTATGTCCGGGATGCTGTATGTCATATGGTCCTATATCTTTTCCGGCGATATATACGGTCTGCTGAATCAAATGCTCATGTCTCTGAATCTCATCAAGGATCCGGTTCAGTGGCTGACCGACACGCATACGGTGCTGACGGTCATTATCATTGTACAAATATGGATGAGTCTCGGCACCTCCTTTCTGGCCTTTATCGCCGGCCTTCAGAATGTGGACCGCACCCTTTACGAGGCTGGAGCTGTAGATGGACTCCGGAACCGCATGCAGGAGTTGGTATATATCACGCTTCCCTCCATGGGACCTCAATTGTTGTTTAGTGCGGTGATGCAGATCAGCGCCGCCTTTTCCGTCAGTGAAATCTGTATGAATCTGGCAGGGTTTCCCTCTACCGACAACGCCGCCCTGACATGGGTGACGCACGCCTACGATTATGGGATGGTTCGTTTTGAGATGGGTTATGCCTGCGCCATTACAGTGGTTTTATTTTTGGTGATGATAGCGGTAAACAACGTCATTCAGCGTCTGATCAACCGGCATGCGGAAAGCTGAGGGGAGACAATCATGCGAATTAAAAAAAGTAAGGTGGGTTTGGCCCGCTCCAGGGGCGGCGACGCACTCCTCTTTATCATTGTTGCCCTGTTCGGTGCCTTTATGCTGGTGCCCTTTGTGTATGCCATCGTACAGTCCCTGAAGCCTACGGAAGAAATCTTTGTCTATCCGCCGCAGTTCTTTGTTAAAAACCCCACGGCGGAGAATTACCGCAGCCTTTTTCAGCTCACGGGAAGCCTTTGGATCCCCTTTGAGCGAAATGTTCTTAACAGTGTGCTGGTTACCGTAACGGGGACAGTCGCGAATCTGCTGTTCAGCTCCATGGCGGCTTTTGTTCTGGCAAAGTATCCGTTTCCCGGCCATAAATGGCTGTTCCGTCTGGTCGTGGTTGCGCTGCTGTTCAGCGGACAGGTCACCGCACTCCCTCAATATATCATCATGTCCAAGCTTCATCTGATCAACACACTCTGGTCCGTGATTATCCCCGCCGCAGGAACGCCGCTCGGTCTTTTCTTGATGAAGAACTTCATGACGCAGCTCCCGGACACCATGCTGGAGGCGGCCACCATCGACGGAGCAGGAATTTTCACCATCTATTATAAAATCTGTATGCCGCTGGTAAAGCCGGCGGTCCTGACGCTGGTGGTCTTTTCCTTCCAGGGACTTTGGAACACCACGGGAGGCAGCTATATCTATGAAGAAGTATGGAAGCTGGTGCCCGCGGTTCTCAACGATGTGGCCGCGGGAGGAATGGCCCGCGTAGGGGCTGCTTCCGCCGCTTCCGTGCTGCTGATGATCCCGCCCTGCGTGCTGTTTATTACTTTGGAAAGCAGGATTGTGGAGACAATGGCCTTCTCCGGAATTAAGGGTTAAGGGCATCAACATGCATGAAGGAGGGTGAAGCCTGATGAAGAAGGCGGTTTGTACAAGTGCTTTGGCGGTCCTTTTGATGGCCGGAGCCATAGGATCTGCGCTGCCGGCTTCGGCCGCGGTCCCTTATGTATCCTATAATTATGATTTCTATGGCAATGTGGTGGAGTCTCCGGACATTTACCAGCCCGATCAGATAATCAGCGGATCCGCTCTGGGGGTGGGTGATTTTATTTCCCCATCGGATATTTATGTCGATGGCTCCACCCTGTACATATTGGATGCCGGCAACAGCCGTATCGTGACGGTTGACACCGAAAATCTCCATGCTTCTGAAATCTATATCCGCGAGAATGAGACGGATGTGGATTTGGGAAAAGCGACAGGGCTGTATGCCGATGGAACCACCTTGTATATTGCCGATTCCGGAAACCTCTGCGTTTGGTGCACCGATTCTAAAGGAAACGTCACCCACAAATTAACCAAACCGGATTCGGAATATTTCAACGAGACGGTTCAATTCCTGCCGCGAAAAATTGTGGGAGATTCGGTGGGAAATCTGTATGTCCAGTGCACAGGCGTCTATGAGGGATTGGTCATCTTTGATAATCAGTCCCAGTTCAAAGGCTTTTTTGCCAGCGAGCGTGTGGAAACCACCGCCCAGATTATACAGAACTTTTTTTGGAAGCAGTTCATGAACAGTGAGATCGGAAGAGCGTCGTGTAGGGAAAGA
>CALWRE010000156.1 GCA_944383835.1 uncultured Lachnospiraceae bacterium
CTGTGCTCCTCCCAGTTGTACTTGTCGTAACCCAGGGTAAAGCCGGTCTCCTTCTCCACCCCCAGGGCGCAGGCAAGCTGCAGATAATGCCCCTGGTAGGCGTGGCCCGACGGCTCGCCGACCCCGATGAAGCCGCCTCCCCGGCCGATATACTGGCGGATGGCCGAAGAAACCGCGGGATCCTCCCAAACCTTTCCTCCGGTGTGGGCCGTATCCCCGTCCCCGATATTCAGGATCACATCCACATCGTCCAGCACATGGGGATCCGCCTTTATATCGTCAAAGGAGAGGAAAACCACCTCGAAAGGCGCACCGGAGAGGGCCTCAATCACGCCGGCATAGCTGTAATTCTTCTTATAATACAGGGCATGATGTACCATATGGCAGCCCCAGGAGCGCATGCGCCCCCAGCAGTTCAGCACGGCCACCTTGCCCAGGCAATAGGCCTCCGTCCCCCGGATATTCTCGTAGAGCTCGCGGAACTCGTTGCAAACGGTCTCCACATAGTCGATGAAGTCGGGAAACTCGCAGGCCAGCTTCAGATAACCGCCGTAGCCAATGCGGTCGATGGGCTTGCGCAAGATTGCGCGGCGGGCCGTCACCCAGTTTTCCTTCGCCTCCCGGACCGGATCGCCCCCCTCATGGAAGGTATCGGGGAAGAAATAGGGCAAAAATCGTCCTTCCGTGTAGCGCACGCCGGGAATATCGGAAATCAGCCGCAGGGTAGAGCCGTTGCCGACGCTCCCGACCACCGCGTCCAGCCCGATGGTTTGAAACTCGTCCATATAGGGCTCGGTGCCGATCCAGTGATCACCCAGGAACATCATCGCCTCTTTTCCCAGCTCATGGGTCAGATCCACCAGTTCCTTCACCAGGGCTGCCACCTCGCGGCGCTGGAAAGCCATAAAATCGAGGTATTCCCGGCTGGGCTCCCGGTACTGATTGTTGTAATAGCCCTGGTCGATAATATATTCCGGGCGGAAGGGGTAGCCGACCTCCTTCTCAAACTTCTCCAGGATATAAGGGGAAACCGAAGCGGAATAGCCGTACCAGTCCACATATTTCTCCCGTTTCAGTTCGTCGAAGATCAGCGTGAACTGATGGAAAAAGGTGGTGTAGCGAATCACGTCCACATACGGATGCTCCGCCACGAAGCGGCGCAGCCGCTCCAGCGTATAGGCATGGGTCTTGGGCTGGCGCACATCGAAGGTAATCTGATGTTCAAAATTCGTCCATCCGTTGGTCACCGCATTGTACATGTGAACCGGATCCCAGATCAGATAGGCCAGGAAACTCACCGTGTATTCATGCCAGGCTTTGGGTGCAGGCAGAACGACGCAGCCTTTTTCCTCCTCGTAGTACCATTCCTCCACGGAAACAGGGCTGCCCTCGGTCCGGTCCATGACCTCCCACCACCGTTTGATATCGTCCCGCGTATTCACCGCAAGAAGTTCATCGCTTATACCCGCCATCAGCGGGATCGACAGCGGCCCCTCCTGCGCTGCATAAAACCCGGTCATAATATAGCACTGCTGCACCTCGTCCGGATTGGCCTTCGCCCAGGCATTGTCCTTGCGCGTGGTATAATAGGTGGAGTAGACCTTTGCGTCCACATTTCGCAGTTCCTCTGGATAGTCCGTTCCATCGCAGTCGCGGATGGCGTCGGCTCCCCAGCGCTCCAGCAGCTTCAGCGTCTCCGGGACAACGTCCAGATCGGTGGGAATCGTAACCCTTCCTTTTTTCAAATTCTCACTCATCTAAGCACCTCTGCTAACCTTTCTATTCTGTTTTCTCTGCCGCTATTTTTTCGGGTTCTCCCGAACCTTTTCGTCCTGAAAAGCCTTGTTATAGATCATAAGGGCCGATAAAAGGAGTATCAGGCCAATCAGCATGATCCCCAGGCCGACAATACTGCCCGTCATTCGCCAGCCACCGATCACCAAACCAAGCCCCGCCAGAAAGAAAACAGCAATCAACGTAACCCGAAGGCTTGTATGCTCTTTCCAGAATCTCATCCTCTTACCTCTCCTTTTTCTTTTCTTCCGACCATATTCGTTTTCACCCTCCTTAGCCCTTCAGGCCGCCCAGGGTCATTCCCTGCGTCAGCTTTTTCTGCACGCAGATGTAAAGGATCAGCGTGGGGAGCATGACCAGCACCAGGCCGGCGTATAACTGCCCGTACTCCGTGGCCGCCTGCTGCGCCTGGGTCAGCTGCATCAATCCCACCGGCAGGGTCTTGCCGCCCCGCGGGTCAGACAGAAGGGTCATGGCAATGATGTATTCATTCCAGAAGGAAAGGAAATTAAAGAGGATCACCGTGATAATCGAAGGCCGGGCCATGGGAAAGATCACCTTCAGCATCGTCGTCCCATAGCCGGCGCCGTCAATATAGGCGGCCTCCTCAAAATCATGGGGCAGGGTGGCAAAATACCCGGACAGCAGATAGATTGTAAAGGGAAGAGCCGTCGCCGCGTACACCACCGCCAGGACAAAAATATTGTTCAGCAGAAAACCTTCGCCGAAAACGCTCCGCAGCCATCGGTCTCCGTCCACCAGCATCAAAAAGATCGGCACTACGATGTAATTGACATTGATAAACAGGCCGCCCAGAAAGGCGGTGCTGAAAAAGTGGCGCCCGCGAAACTCAAAGCGGGACGGCACATAGGCGGCGGGCAGGGCCACCAGCGGCAAGATCAGCGGGCCAAGCCCTGTGACCAGCACCGAATTGAACATATATTCTCCCATCCGGGCCTTATTCCAGGCGTC
>CALWRE010000157.1 GCA_944383835.1 uncultured Lachnospiraceae bacterium
AACGGATGCCGTCCGCCCAAGCGTAGAAGAGTTTAATTAGGAGGTACTAAATCGTGGCAGTTAATAGAGTTCCTGTTCTTAAAAGATGCAGATCCCTCGGCCTTGATCCCATTTATTTAGGAATAGATAAGAAATCCACCAGAACGTTAAAGAGAGCCAACAGAAAGGTAAGTGAGTACGGCCTGCAGCTGCGTGAGAAGCAGAAGGCGAAATTCATTTACGGTGTGCTGGAGAAACCCTTCAGAAATTATTATACAAAAGCGAAAAAGATGAACGGTATGGTCGGCGAGAACCTGATGGTTCTCCTGGAGACCAGACTGGATAATGTGCTGTTCCGCGCCGGCTTTGGCCGTACCCGCATGGAGACCAGGCAGATCGTGGATCACAAGCACGTGCTGGTTAACGGCAAGAGAGTCAATATTCCCTCCTATGCCGTGAAGGCCGGCGATGTAATTACTATCGCAGAGAAATTCAGAGATTCTCAGAGATACAAGGACATTTTCGAGACCACCGGCGGACGCCTGGTGCCCGAATGGTTGGATGCGGATGCGGAAAATTTCACCATTACGGTGAAGCAGCTGCCCACCAGAACCATGATCGATGTCCCTGTGGAAGAGATGCTGATCGTTGAGTTGTACTCCAAATAATCCATGAGAGCTAGCGGCAGGGCGTCCGCCTGACGGGCGCCCTGCCAAGCCGAAACATAACCCTAAGAAGGAGGGAAAGCTGTGTTCGATTTTGAAAAGCCCAACATTGAAATCGCTGAAATATCCGAAGACAAAAGATATGGAAGATTCGTTGTAGAACCCTTGGAGCGTGGTTATGGCACAACTCTCGGCAATTCACTCAGAAGGATTATGCTGTCCTCTCTGCCCGGAGCGGCGATCAGCCAGGTGAAGATCGACGGCGTTCTTCATGAATTCAGTTCCATCCCCGGTGTCAAGGAGGATGTGACGGAAATTGTTCTGAACCTCAAAAACATCGCCATCAAGAATCATTCCTCCTCCGGAGAGGCGAAGACCGCCTACGTGGAGTTTGAGGGAGAAGGGGTGGTGACGGCCGCTGATATCAAGGCCGATTCCGATATCGAGATCATGAATCCCGATCAGATCATTGCGACCTTGAGCGGAGGAGCCGACTGCCGCCTGAACATGGAATTGACCATTACAATGGGACGCGGTTATGTGGGCGCCGATCGGAACAAGACCGACGACCTGCCCATTGGCGTAATTGCCATCGATTCGATTTACACCCCTGTGGAGCGTGTAAATATGACGGTGGAAAATACCCGTGTAGGACAGATCACTGACTACGATAAACTGACGCTGGATGTCTACACCAACGGCACCCTGGCCCCCGATGAGGCGGTGAGCCTGGCTGCAAAGGTGCTCAGCGAGCATTTGAACCTGTTTATCGACCTGTCCGAGAACGCCAAGACTACAGAGGTCATGGTGGAAAAAGAGGATAACGAGAAGGAAAAGGTGCTGGAGATGAACATCGACGAGCTGGAGCTGTCGGTGCGCTCCTACAACTGCCTGAAGAGGGCGGGCATCAATACCGTAGAAGAGCTGTGCAACAGAACTTCCGAGGATATGATGAAGGTCCGCAACCTCGGCCGCAAGTCTCTGGAAGAGGTACTTGCAAAGCTGAAGGAGCTGGGACTGGAATTGCATCCCAGTGACGAGTAATAAAATATGTGATTAAGTGGAAGAAGGCAGTCTGTCAGTAAGACCGAAGGGCGTGGCAGCCTGCTCCACAGATGGAGGAAAAAGCAATGGCATACAGAAAACTTGGCAGAACATCCAGCCAGAGAAAGGCTATGTTGAGAAGCCTGACCACCAACCTTTTGTACAACGGCAAGATTGTCACCACCGAGGCCAGAGCCAAGGAGATCCGCGGCATGGCGGAGGGCCTGATTGCCCTGGCTGTCCGTGAGAAGGACAATTACGAGGAAGTTACCGTAAAGGCCAAGGTTGCCCGTAAGGACAAGGATGGCAAGCGTGTGAAGGAAGTCGTGGACGGCAAGAAGAAAACCGTTTACGATGAGGTGGAGAAGACCATCAAGAAGGATAAGCCTTCCCGTCTTCATGCCCGCCGTCAGATGCTTCGCGTGCTGTATCCGGTGAAGGAGGTTCCCACCGCTGTCGCCGGCCGCAAGAAGGCCACCAAGCAGGTGGATATGGCAGCTAAGCTGTTCGATGAGATCGCTCCCAAGTACGTCAATCGCAACGGCGGCTACACCCGCATCGTAAAGATTGGCCAGCGCAAGGGCGACGGCGCTATGGAAGTGCTGATCGAGCTGGTGTAATCCGAACCAGAGCCAGTGCAGCCTTGCAGCTGCATTGAAAAAGCTGAGTAATAAGAGAACCGGTGCAAGACCCGATGGAAAGGTCCTGCACCGGTTTTTTGATATGATTTTTGTATGTTTTATGAGATATAATTGTCAACCGTCAACGAAAGGTTGACAGCTGTGTAAAAAAACTATAGGATGAACAAGCAGACAAAATATCTTTTGACTTCAACATCCTTTTATGTTACTCTTTAAGCAGAGATGTCCAGGTTCGTACAGGATCAGGTCATTGCATAATATATCTAGACGGCAAATCCATTGACGATTCGATTGCCTTTCTGTTGCAGGCATAGATGCTATTGTATCATTTCGGTTTTATTCAAAAATCCCCCCATTTATTGACGGAAATTTATTTTTTAGGTATAATAAAATAAACCAAATAGTTCAATTCCATATCTAATTTGAATGAAAATACAGTACCTTAGCTTTTGACAGACAAGCGCAGAAAATACGAACGGGACATCTTGCATATGTGATTGTCATGCAAAAGGAGGTAGGATGTGGAAAATGGAAACGGAAACACATTTGGCAAGGACGATTGGAACGGTGGGGAAGGATGCCAGATATGATGCCCAGGTGAAAAAACTGCTGGCAAATAAGCTTAAAAGAGCAAAAGGTCTATTATGATATCCGGTTTAATGCCAGAGTTCCCGATGATGCGGAGTCCATTCAGCTGATCATAAACATTGAAGCGCAGATGAAGCTTTCACCGAGCTATTCCATCGAAAGGCGTGCTATCTATTACTGCTGCCGGCTGATATCAGCGCAGTACGGTTCTGTATTTACCCACTCAGAGTACGGAAAGATCCGCAAGGTTTATTCCATTTGGTTCTGCATGAATTCGGATAAGGAGCAGGGCAATACAATAAAAAAGATTTCTTTGTCAGAGACCCCGCTATATGGAGAGCCAGAGCGAGGCGGCCGTGACGTTGATTTGCTGCAGGCAGTAATGGTAAATCTCGGGGACGCGGATTCTTTGGTGGACAGCCAGATTCTGCGGCTAATGAACGTTCTGCTGTCGGCGCAGATGAGTGCGCAGGAAAAGAAAGAAATCATGCAGGAGGAATTCCATATCGCGATGACAGCGAAACTGGAGAGAGAGGTGTCAGAAATGTGTAATTTAAGCGTGGGAGTTTATAACGAGGGTCTGGAAGAAGGCCGGAAAGAAGGTCTGGAAGAAGGCCGGAAAGAAGGCCGGAAAGAAGGCCGAGCAGAAGGTATTCTGGGAAGTATTGAATTTTTGCGGGAGCTTGAAGTAGCGGATTCCAGGATCGTCGATAAAATCATGAGGAAATATCAGTTGACGAGGGAAGAAGCGGAGCGTTATGTCTGTCCTCAGGTTCGCAGCTAATTTCTGAGTTCGCCCCCATTGTTGTTTTTTCCCGAACGTGTTATACTTAAGATATTGAAAAAAATATCTTGTCAGCAGAGTAAAAGTGACTTGTTTGCGAGTGCTTTTGGTAGGGAAAAGAGGTGTACTCATTGACAACATGGGATAAATCGAGCCTGACAGTGCCCAATCCTGAGCGGAAAGAGTTGGGGGAGATAATCTACGGACATGCTTTGATTTTGACTTATCCTGCAAAAAAAGTATATCTTGAACCAGGTACGGTTTTAGATGGGGTGGATTACATAGCGGAGGGACGCACCCGTCACTATATGGTGGCCCCGGACGGTACGGAAAAGATTCTGTATACTCTTTCAGCCGGCTGGTTTTTTGGGGAGACTCCTTGCTCTCTGGAGCAGCCAACCGGTCTCTATTCCAAGACAGAGGAGAGGACGACAATTTATCGGATCCCTTTGCAGGCATATGATAAACTGCTGGATCAAAATAAGGTTTTCCGAGATGTGATTCTTCGCAGCTGCGCAAAGAAGCTGCTGATTATGCGCCATGAAATTGAAAATCTGACGTTTAACTCCTGTAAGGACAGGCTGAAAAGGCTGTTTTGTTCGACTGCCGATACCAGCCGCTTGGAGGAAGGGGCTTGGTATAATCTTAAGATGCATTACACCCAGTATGAGATCAGCACCATTGTAGGCGGGGCCAGGGTTACAGTCAGCAAGCTGATCAATGAGCTGTGTCTGGAGGGGTTCATTCGGATGCTGAACCGCAATATTCAAATCAGCGCCACGGAGTATGCCCGTTTTACCCGCGCAATTGAAGAAAGCAAGATTGGCTGAGTTTGTAACATTTTATACAAAGTAATATTTTGCACAATGTTTTCTTATAGATAGATTTACCAAAGAAGTTCGTGTATGATGAGTACATGAGCTTCTTTTTTTATTAAAAAAGGACAAAAAACAACAGAGAAAACGCAGAAAGGGGGACGATATACACAATATGAACGAGCACGTCTATCAGGAGTATTTGGCAATTTTAAAAGAAGAACTGGTGCCCGCCCTGGGCTGCACAGAACCCATTGCCATCGCATACGGGGCAGCCAAGGCCAGGGAGGTGCTGGGTGCTCTGCCGGAATGGATTACCGTCTGCTGCAGCGGCAATATCATCAAGAATGTAAAGGCGGTGATCGTCCCCACCACCGGAGATATGAAAGGGATTGAGTGCAGCGCAGTCCTGGGAGCCGTCGGCGGCCGCGCCGACAGGGAGCTGGAGGTTTTGTCGGCGGTGACGGATGAAGATTTGGAGCTGACCAAGGAGCTGCTGGCAAAGAAAATCTGCCGTGTGGAATTGCTGGAGGGCGTCTCCAACCTGCAGATTATCGTGAAGATGGGACGGGGAGAGGAAAGCTCCCTGGTGGAAATTGCCTTTGCCCACACCAATATTGTTCGGATCGAAAAGAATGGGGAGATTCTGTTCCGGAAAAAGATGGAGGCAGCGGCGGCCGCATCTACCGACCGCAGTCTGTTAAACCTTCGCGATATCTATGATTTCGCCTGTCAGGTAAAGATGGAGGATGTGCAGGAACTGCTGGAGCGGCAGGCAAGCTGCAATTACGCTATCGCAAAAGAAGGTCTGGAAGGAAAGTACGGGGCGCGGGTGGGAGCCACGATCCTGAAATACTATGGGAATGATATCCGCAGCCGGGCCAGGGCCCTGCCGGCAGCAGGCAGCGACGCCAGGATGAACGGATGCATCCGGCCTGTGGTGATCAATTCCGGCAGCGGAAACCAGGGGATGACCGTGTGCCTGCCTATCGTGGAATACGCCGAGGAGCTGGGCGTTTCCGATGAGACCAAGTATCGGGCCCTGGCCTTGTCCAATCTGGTGGCGATCTATCAGAAAAATGAGCTTGGCAAGCTGTCCGCCTACTGCGGGGCTGTCTCCGCGGCGGCGGGGGCCGGAGCGGGCATCGCTTTTCTGCACGGGGCCAGCTTCGAGGTGATTTCTGAGACCATAGTGAATACACTGGCGGATGTTTCCGGCATTGTCTGCGACGGGGCGAAGGCCTCCTGCGCGGCGAAGATTGCCTCCTCGGTGGATGCGGCGATTCTGGCCTTCCAGATGGCGGCGGATCATCACTATTTCCAGCCGGGCGAGGGTCTGGTAAAGGAGGACGCGGAGGCTACGATACGCAGCTATGGCCGTATGGGCCGCGAGGGAATGCGTTCCACCGATGTGGAAATTCTGAAGATCATGCTGGAGCCATAAAATGAACAGAAAGCGCGGACTAAAATAAAATGCGGAGAGAGGGGATTTCATATGGGAGAAGACAGAAGAGTAGCAGAGCATCCGATTTTGGAGGACCTCCGGGAGCCTGATACCTACATCCTCTATGACGGCAAAAGGATACCGGCCATAACCGGCGAACCGGTGGCCGCGGCGCTTTTGGCCGCAGGGGTGCGGATCATGCGCCATACGACAAAGACCGGGCAGCCCAGAGGGATATTCTGCGGTATCGGCCGCTGCAACGACTGCAAGATGATCGTCGACGGCGTGCCGGGCGTGCGGACCTGCGTCACGCCGGTGCGGGAAGGCATGGTAGTGGAGACACAGGAAGGCCTGGGAGAATGGAGGGATCTGGTATGAGGAAGGTGCAGCTGCTGATTGTAGGAGCCGGACCGGCAGGCCTGTCCGCCGGCATCGAGGCGGCCAGAGCCGGTGTTCAGGTTACGATCATCGATGAAAACCTGCGGCCGGGCGGCCAGTTGTTCAAGCAGATCCATAAGTTCTTTGGCTCAAGGGTTCACAATGCCGGCGTCAGAGGCTTTCGGATCGGCGAGAAGCTTTTGCAGGATACGAAGGATTTAGGCGTGGAAGTATTGCTGGGGTATCCGGTTTACGGAATCTTCCCCGGCGGAGAAGTGGTCTACGGGACGGCCGACGGGGCGCATCAGATGAAGGCGGAGAAGATCATCCTTGCGACCGGGGCCAATGAGAACAATCTTTATTTCGAGGGCTCGACCCTTCCGGGGGTAATGACCGCCGGAGCCGCACAGACGATGATCAATCTCCACCATGTCCTTCCGGGCAAGCGGGTGATCATGGTGGGATCCGGCAATGTGGGCCTGATCGTTTCCTACCAGCTTTTACAGGCGGGAGCAAAGGTGGAGGCCGTGGTGGAGGCAGCGCCTTCCATCGGAGGCTACGGGGTTCACGCAGGCAAGTTAAAAAGAGCCGGGGTGCCCTTCTACCTGTCGCATACGGTGCGCCGCGCCATGGGCAGTACGGAGGTGGAGGCGGTAGAGCTGGTGGAGCTTGATCACTTTAAGCCTGTTCCCGGCACCGAAAAGATAATCGAGGCCGATACGGTGTGCATGGCTGTGGGCCTTACGCCGATGACGGAGCTAGCCAGCCTGTGCGGCTGCGAGCTGGTGGAGAGCCGGGGGCTGGGAGGTCTTGTCCCGGCGCACGACCATAATATGTGCACGACGAATCCGGACGTTTATATCGCCGGCGATATTTCCGGCGTGGAAGAGGCCAGCACCGCCATGGAAGAGGGGCGTCTGGCCGGAACGGCGGCTGCCGAGAGCCTGGGATATATTTCCGAGGCCGAGGCCGCCGAGAAAAAGGCGGAAATACATAGAAGGCTTGACCTTCTGCGAAGCGGACAGTTTGGAGCAAAGAGGGCTGAGGCCAAGGCTGAAATAGAAAAGAGCTTCGCCCAGATGCAGAGAGGAGGCGAGGTGGGTTGAGCAAACAGATTTTAGAAGGACCCGGCATTCCCAGCGCAGAGAGAAGAGCCAAGGGACCGGTGGCCTGCATCGAATGCTTTCAGCAGATCCCCTGCAATCCCTGCGAGGAGGCCTGTCCCAGAGGGGCGATTACCGTGGGAGATGAGATTACCTCCCTGCCCCACCTGGATGCGGAAAAATGTAATGGCTGCGGCCTGTGCATGACCCGCTGCCCCGGCCTGGCGATCTTTACGGTGGATGAGAGCTGTGCCGGAGATAGGGCCAGGGTTAGTTTTCCTTATGAGTATGTTCCTCTGCCGGAAAAAGGGCAGGAGATCGCCTGCACCGACAGGGAGGGACGCTTCGTAACAGAAGGAACCGTTTACCAGGTGCGTACCAGCAAGGCTTTTGACCATACCGCCATTGTAACGGTAGAAATTCCGAAGGAATATTCCATGGAAGTGCGTTTCATCCGGCGTCCGGGCACGGAGGCCGGGGAAGACAGGGGGGAGGTGGATTCCGGTGAATGAGAGAGAGCTGAGAACCGAAACGTACGTGCCGAACGAGGATAATATCTATGTCTGCCGCTGCGAAGAGGTGACAGTGGGAGATATCAAGAGGGCTATTGCCGCCGGTGCGGACAGCGTCCGGGCGCTGAAGCTGCGCACCCATGCGGGAATGGGCGTCTGCCAGGGAATGACCTGCCGCCGGAACATTGAAAAAATGCTGCAGGAGCAGAAAATCGATCTGGACCTGTGCCACAGCCATTCACAGCGTTTCCCGGTCCGCCTGCTGAACGCAGGGGATTTCACCAAGGTTCTGGAAGAGGCGGAGGAAGACGAGGAAGGAGGTTGTCCATGACGACTGACATCATTGTAATCGGAGGAGGCATCATCGGCAGCGCCATCGCCTACAACCTGACCAAGAGAGGGAAACGGGTCGTATTGTTGGAGAAAAAATATCTGGTGAACGGAGCCAGCGCCTCCTGCGACCAGGGCATTCTCCTGCAGTCCAAGGCGCCGGGAGACCATCTGCGGCTGGCCATCTACAGTATGGAGATGTATAAGGGGCTGGAGAAGGAGCTTTCCCGTGAGCTGGAATTTTCCCAGAAGGGTTATCTGGTGCTGATTGAAAACGAGATGGAACTAAAAACCATGGAGGACGTAGTTCGCCAGCAGAACGCCTGCGGCCTTCCGTCGGAGATTATCTCGGCGGAGGAGGCCATGGGGCTGCAGCCCGGCCTGAACCGCGACGCCATCGTCGCAGCGGCCTTTTGTCCCTGGGACGGGGAGGTCAATCCCTATATGACGACCTTTGCCTATGCGGACCGTGCGGCCGAGATGGGAGCCGTGATCAAGACCAGCTGCCCGGTGACGGGGTTGCTGATCGAGAACGGCCAGGTAAAAGGGGTAAAGACGCCGGAGGAGGTTATTTACGCCGAGACGGTGGTCAATGCCGCCGGAGCCTGGGCTCCCTTTATCGGACAGATGGCCGGGCTCGATATTCCCATTAAGCCCCGTCGCGGTCAGGTTTACATCACCGAGGAGGTTCCGAAATTCGTCCACAAGGGAGCGATCAACGCCCGCTATATCGTGGCGAAGCACCATCCCGAACTTTTGAAGAACGATACATCCAAAAAGGCGAAGCTGGGCGTGGGCATTTCCCTGACCCAGTCGTTCAAAGGGAACGTCCTCTTTGGCGCCAGCCGCGAGTTTGTGGGCTATGACGCCTCCAATACCCTGGAAGGCCTGCGGGAGGTGCTGGCCAACGCCACCCATCTGGTGCCGGGGCTGAAGCGGCTGAACATCATCCGTACCATGGGAGGGCTGCGGCCTTATCCGCCGGACAGCAAGCCGTTAATCGGATATGTGAAGGGCCTGCCCGGTTTCTTCATGGCGGCAGGGCACGAGGGCGACGGCATCAGCCTGGCCCCGGCCACCGGCAAGCTGGTGGCGGACCTGATCCTGGACGGGCACACGGACGTGCCTGCGGCAGAGAGCTTCGATGTGAATCGTTTTGAACTGATGAAAGAAAACGGATAGGGATATCCTTTTCGGAATACATATTAAAAGGAAAGAGAGGTAAAAGTAGTATGATGAATTTACAGGGTTCTTGGGTGGCAATGCCGACGCCTTTCACCGAGGACGACAAGATCGATTTTCAGGGGTATGAGACGCTGATCAACCGGCAGATCAAGTACGGCACTTCCCAGCTGTTTATCCTGGGTTCCGCTGCCGAGACGACCCTTCTGACCATGGAGGAAAAGAAGGCCACCGTCAAGGAAGTCATCTCCATGACGAAGGGAAAGATCCCGGTATTCTTCAATGCGTCCGCCATGACCACCGATCAGAGCGTTGAGTTTGCCCAGTACTGCGAGAAGCAGGGAGCGGACGGCGTCATCTTTACCGTTCCTCCTTATGTGCTGATCAACCAGCATGCGGCTTACGCGCATCTGGATACCTGCATGAGCGCCGTGGACATTCCCTGCGGCATCTACAACAATCCCAGCCGTTTGGGCGTCCTGGTACGGCCGGAGACCATCAAAAAGCTGTCCGATGACCATCCGAACTTCGTGGTGGATAAGGAAGCCCAGGGCAGCGTAGAGCAGCTGGTACAGGTACAGCGTCTCTGCGAGGGCAAGGTCAAAATCATGTGCTGTGACTTCCCGAAATATTCCATCGTCATTCCGACCCTGGCTGTGGGCGGAACCGGAACGGCCAACATCGGCGGCAACATCATTCCCGAGGAGGCTGCCTCCTACTCCAGACCTTGGACCAGCATGGAGATCATCGAGGAATGCCGCAGAGACTATTTCCATTGGTTCCCTCTGCTGCAGGCTTTGTACACCTTCTCCAACCCGGTGGTCATCAAAGCGGCCCTGCGCATCCTGGGTCTGCCCGGCGGCCATTTGAGAAAGCCTTATCAGGAGTATGAAGGCCAGAAGCTTGCGGAGCTGGAGACCATGATGGGCGAGATGGGAGTTATC
>CALWRE010000158.1 GCA_944383835.1 uncultured Lachnospiraceae bacterium
CCCAGGTAGATTCTATTGTAATGCTGGATGTAAATCCCAGCCTGTCCCTGTATGTGGACGCCGCGGAGAAGGTCATTTCGGCAGAGGCCCTCAACGACGACGCCAGAGATATCCTGGGTACGATGGATCTGAAGGATACCTCCCTGGAGGTGGCAGTCAATGCGATTATCGGATCCATGCTGCAGAAGGGATATCTGGACGATTTGCAGAATTCCATCCTGGTTTCGGTGGAAAACAGCGATGCAGCCAAGAGCCAGGAAATCGAGCAGAAGGTTTCCCAGGCCATCGCCAGCGCCGTGCAGACGGATTCTTCCACCGGGGTGGAGGCCGCGGTACTCAGCCAGACAGTGAGCGCGGATGATACGGCGCTGCAGTCTCTGGCGGAGCAGTACGGAATTTCCCTGGGCAAGGCGGCCCTGATTCAGGAAGTGATCGCTCAGGACGCCACCCTGACCTTTGATTCCCTGGCGACCATGTCGATCAATGAGATTGCCCTGATCGCTTCTTCCAAACAGATGACCAGCAATACCGTGACCCAGACGGGAACCGCCAGCGACAAGGCCTATATCAGCAGGGAGGACGCCCTTGCGGCAGCCTGCGCCCATGCGGGTGTGGCCCAGGCCGACCTGAGCTATTCCCAGGTCGAGTTTGACAGCGAAGACGGACTCATGGTCTACGAGGTTGATTTCCGCACAGGAACGACGGAATATGAATATGATATCAACGCAGTAACCGGTGAAGTGATAAAATTTGAAAGAGAGGATCATGGTTCCTACCAGCAGGGAGGAACGAGCCAGGGCAATACGGGCGGGCAGACGACGGATCCTTCTGCCTTTATCGGCGAGGATGTGGCAATCCAGGCGGCTTTGAACCATGCGGGCGTGGCCCAGGCGGATACCGTTTACGTGAACGCTTATGTGGAGTATGACGACGGACGGGCGGAATACTATGAAGTGGACTTTGCCGTCGGCAATACGCACTATGAATATGAGATTGACCTCTATACCGGAGCTGTCCTGAAAAACAGCACGGAGTGGAGGGGCGGGCAGAGCCAGCCGCAGAGCCCGCAGCCCGCAGCCACGCAGGCTGCTACCCAGGCGGCTACGGAAGCGGCCACCCAGGCCCCGACCCAGGCAGCCACGCAGGCTCCTGCCCAGCCCGCGACCCAGGCGTCTTCCGGAAACTACATCGGCGAATCGGCAGCCCTGAGCGCCGCCCTCACCCATGCGGGAGTCTCGGAGAGCCAGATCAGCCGCCAGAAGGTAGAGCTTGACCGGGACGACGGCCGGATGATCTACGAGGTGGAATTCCATGTGGACCGAATGGAGTACGATTATGAGATCGACGCAGAGACGGGCTCCGTTCTGAAAGCGGAGAGCGATTGGGACGATTGAGACGATGGAATAAAAACGGAAATTCAAACCGGTTCCCGGCGAATCAGCACTACCGCTATGTCATTTGCGTTGGTCCGGTAGGGCCGTCTGGCAGAAGAAAACAGACTTTTCTTCTGCCAGTAAAATTTTTCCGCAAACCCTGCGGATAATGGTTGATTCTGAGAAAAAGGAATAGTATAATGTGCGGCAGAGGAACGAAGGCTATCCCGCGCCCCTTACAGGGGGGTGATTTTTGGGACAGCCTCGTTTCGTCGTGTAAAAATCTGCGAATCTATGTTTCAGCGAAATGTAAAGAGAGGAAGACGGGTAAATGTATCTGATAGCAGGATTGGGAAATCCGGGGAAAGAATATGAGAACACCCGCCATAACGCCGGGTTTATGGTGATCGACCGGCTGGCGGATATGCTGGGCTGCCAGGTGAATGGGAGGAAGTTCCGGGGGTTTGTGGGCGACGGTCGCATCGGGGGAGAGAAGGTGGTGCTGTTAAAGCCCCAGACCTATATGAACCTGAGCGGGGAGAGCGTGCGGGCCGCAATGGATTTCTATAAGACGGAGCCGGATCACCTGATCGTCGTCTATGACGATATCAGCCTGGACGTGGGCAGCGTCCGCGTGCGGGCGAAAGGCAGCGCCGGCGGCCACAACGGCATGAAGAATATCATCGCCTGCCTGGGGACGCAGGAATATCCCCGGGTGCGGGTGGGAATCGGCGACAAGCCTGCGCGGATGGACCTGGCCGACTATGTCCTCAGCCATTTTACCAAGAAGGAGACGGAGCTTTTGGAAGAGGCGGTCCGAAACGCGGCGGACGCCGTGGTCATGCTGATCGAGCAGGGGCCGCAGGTGGCGATGAACCATTATAATAAGATAAAAAAGCCGGAAAAGGCTGAGGAGGACGGGCAGGCGGCGAAGAACGCCGCGAAAGAGGCTGCACAGGAGAAAGGGAACGGTTGATGAAAGAAATGTTTCTGGCTCCGCTAAAGGAGCTGGTGGAATACGATGAAATGCTGGCGGGCCTGCGAAAGGGGAAGGGACCTCTGCAGGCGGGCGGCTGCATGGAATCGGAAAAAGCCCACCTGATTGCGGCCCTGTCGGAGCAGGGAGGGATGTCCTATCATCTGGTGGTCACCTGGAACGACCAGAGAGCGAGGGAGCTGGCGGAAGACCTCTCCTTTTTTACCGAAAACGTCTGTTTGTATCCGGCCAAGGACATGCTTTTCTATGCGGCGGACGTTCAGGGCAGCGTCACGGCTAGGGCCAGGCTGTCGGCCATTCGCCGTCTGGCGGACGGGAAAAAGCCGGTGACGGTGGTCACCACCATCGACGGACTGATGGATCATCTGAAGCCGGTGGAGGAGCTGGCGGAAACGGCCCTGACCATCCGGCCGGGGGATGAGATCGATCTGAAGGAGCTGGCGAAGCGGCTGGTGGAGCTGGGCTACGAGAGGGAAGGCCAGGTGGAAAATCCCGGCCAGTTTTCGGTCCGCGGCGGCATCGCCGATATCTGGCCGCTGACGGAGGAATTGCCGGTGCGTCTGGAATTTTTCGGGGACGAGGTGGACTCTCTGCGTTCCTTTGACGCAGCCAGCCAGAGATCGGTGGAAAACCTGGAGGAAACGACGGTGTACCCGGCTTCGGACAGCATCACGTCCCTGGACGGTACCGTCTCCTTCCTGAATTATTTTCCGAAGGACCATACGGATATTTATCTGGATGAGCCGGCCAGGCTGGAGGAAAAGGCGCGGGTTACCGAAAAGGAATTCCGGGAGAGCATGGTAAACCGGCTGGAGAAGGGGACGGCCGCCTGGGATGAAGAGCAGGTGATGGACCTTTTTCCGACGGAGGTTATTTTCGCCTCCCTGGAGAGAGGGAGGACTCTGTGCCTCAATACCCTGGATCAGCCGGTGCGCCAGCTAAGTGTCCGGCAGAGTTTCTCTTTGCAGGTGCAAAACGCCGGTTCCTACCGCAACAGCTTTGAGACCCTTTTGTCCGACCTGCAATCCTATAAAAAAAATAATTACCGCGTGATCCTTCTGTGCGTCTCCCGCACCAGGGCCTCCCGTCTGGCCGGAGACCTGCGGGAATACGATCTGCGGGCCTACTACCGCGACGAAACGGAGGACAGGCCGGTGGGGCCGGGGGAAATCTGCGTGACCTACGGAAACCTGCACAAAGGCTTCGCCTATCCGATGATCCGCTTTGTGGTGCTGACCGAGGGGGAGATTTTCGGGCGCACCCAGCGAAAGAAAAAGAAGAAAACCCATTACGAGGGGCAGAGTATCCAGAGCTTTGCCGAGCTTTCACCCGGCGATTATGTGGTGCATGAAAACCACGGCCTGGGTATCTACCGGGGCATCGAGAAGGTGGAAGTCGATCATATTGTCAAGGATTATATCAAGATCGAGTATGGGGACGGAGGCAACCTGTACCTGCCGGTGACCCAGCTGTCCCTGGTGCAAAAATACGCCGGTTCCGAGGGAAGGAAGCCGAAGCTTAACCGCCTGGGAGGCGACCAGTGGAAAAAGACCAAGAGCCGGGTAAAGAGCGCGGTCCGGGAGATTGCGGCCGACCTGGTGAAGCTTTACGCCCTCCGGCAGCAGAACGAGGGCTTCTGCTACAGCCCGGATACGGTATGGCAGAAGGAATTTGAAGAAAGTTTCCCTTACGAGGAGACGGACGACCAGCTGGCGGCCATTGCGGCGGTGAAGAAGGATATGGAGAGCCGCAAGATCATGGACCGGCTGATCTGCGGGGACGTGGGCTACGGAAAGACGGAGGTAGCCCTGCGGGCGGCCTTCAAGGCGGTGCAGGACGGAAAACAGGTGGTGTACCTGGCGCCGACGACGATCCTCGCCCAGCAGCATTACAATACCTTCTCCCAGCGGATGGGCAATTATCCGGTGCGCGTCGAGCTGATGAGCCGTTTTCGCAGCCCTGCCCAGCAGAAGCAGGTGCTGACCGACTTAAAAAAAGGACTGGTGGATGTTCTGATCGGCACCCACCGGGTTTTGTCAAAGGATGTGGAGTTCAAGGACCTGGGCCTTTTGATCATTGATGAGGAACAGCGCTTTGGCGTGGCGCATAAGGAGAGGATCAAGCAGTTAAAGGAGAACGTGGACGTCCTGGCCCTGTCGGCCACCCCGATTCCCCGCACCCTCCATATGAGCCTGATCGGCATCCGGGATATGAGCGTGCTGGAGGAGCCGCCGATGGACCGCATTCCGATCCAGACCTATGTGATGGAATACGACGAGGAAATGGTGCGGGAGGCGATCAGCCGGGAACTGGCCAGGGGCGGACAGATCTATTACGTCTACAACCGGGTGAAGGGAATCGACGAGCTGGCGGCGCGGATCGCAGCCCTGGTGCCGGAGGCCAATGTGTCCTATGCCCATGGACAGATGTCCGCCAGGGAGATGGAACAGATCATGTCCGACTTTGTGGAGGGGGAGATCGACGTGCTGGTTTCCACGACCATCATCGAGACCGGCCTGGATATCTCCAACGTCAATACCATCATCATCCACGACGCCGACCGCTATGGGCTTTCCCAGCTCTACCAGCTGCGGGGAAGGGTCGGCCGGAGCAACCGGACGGCCTACGCTTTCCTGATGTATCCGAGAGGGAGGATGTTAAAAGAGGAAGCGGAAAAGCGCCTGGCGGCCATCAAGGAATTTACGGCTTTAGGCAGCGGCATCCGCATCGCCATGCGGGATCTGGAGCTGCGGGGGGCCGGCAATCTCCTGGGGGCCGAGCAGCACGGCCATATGGACGCGGTGGGCTACGACCTTTACTGCAAGCTTTTGGCCGAAGCCGTCCAGGTGGAAAAGGGAGAGGTAACGGAGACGGCCGACTTTGAGACGGCGGTGGACTTCCAGATGGACGCTTATATACCGGCCTACTATATCCGCAATGAAAACCAGAAGCTGGATGTTTACAGGAGAATCGCCGCCATTGAAAACGACGAGGAGCTGTCGGATATGCGTGACGAGCTTTTAGACCGTTTCGGCGACCTGCCCACGGCGGTGGAGAACCTGCTGCAGATTGCGGAAATTCGTGCGATGGCCCACCAGGCGGAGGCCACCAGCGTGGAGGGCAGCCGGACGGAGATCCGGGTGACGATGTACGGGCAGGCCCGCGTGAATACGGAGAAGATCGCACAGCTGATCGCCTCTTACGCAGGCAGTCTCAGGGTTGCCGCCGGGAGCGAACCGGTATTTGCTTTGAAACCGCGGGGAGGGGCTGTATTTGGCCAGGAAGAGATTCTGGATGCGGTGAAAAAATTGTTAATCGACATAAAAATGTTGCTAGAATAAAGGAAACGTACTATAATAGAAAAGATTCGGCGGACAGCTCCTGTTTCTGCTCCTGCGGCTGCGGTGCGGGAAGAACCGCCTTTTGTACAATGAAAGTGGCGCGGCCACTGGATGGAGGAAATTGCAATGAAAAAATTTTTGAAAAGGCTGCTTACCGCTGCCTGTGCTCTTACGCTGGCGTCGTCCGTGCTGGCGGGATGCTCCGGGGTGAATCCGGACGACTACGGCACCACAGTAGTGGCGACCCTGGGCGATGAGCAGATTTATCTGGACGAGGCTAATTTTTATCTGCGGTCCGAGCAGTATTATTATGAGATGATGTACAGCTACATGTATGGAACAACCGATATCTGGGATTTGCAGGCCGATACGAATCTCACGATGGAGGAAAGCCTGAAGGCAACGGTGATGACGGTGCTTCGCCAGACCTATATCCTCTGCAGCCATGCTGAGGAGCTGGGCGTAAGCTTAAGCGAGGAAGATATCGCCAATGTGGAGGAGACGGCGGACATCAACCTGGAGCAGACCGACGAGGTTCTGCTTTCCGCAATGAACCTGACCAGGGACCGGATGATCGAGATTCTGGAGAAGAATGCCCTGGCCAACCGTGTCTGGGAGGCGGTGGTAGCCGCTGCGGATACCGATATTTCCGATGAGGAGGCCCGTTGCGTAGGGGCGTCCTATGTGCTGGTGGCGGATAACGACGCCTCTTCGGAGGAGGAAACCCAGGCGGAGACCCAGGCCGATGGCACGGAGAACACAGAGAGCACGGGGCAGTCGCCCAAGGTGGTGGCGCAGACCATTTATGACGATGTGAGAAACGGGAACACCCTCTCCGATGCGGCCGAGGCCCAGGGCCTGACGACGGCCAGCGTTACCTATTATACAGGGGATACCTTTGACGAGGGAAGCCTGGGAGCCCATGCCATAGCCATGGCAGAGGGAGATGTGGAGCTTTTCTACGTGGAAGGCAGCGGCTGGTACGTGCTGTACCTGGATTCTGAGATGGACGAGGATTCCACCGAGGCCCAGAGGCAGAGCATGATTTCGGATGCCCAGGACGCCGTATTTGAGGAGACCTATGCACAGTGGCAGGAGAACTCTCCGGAATTCACCGTGAACGACGATATCTGGAATGCCATTCCCATGGATAACCTCTATGTGATGGAGACGGCTGCCGAGACCGAGAGCAGTGCGGAGACTTCGGCGGAGACCACCGCGGTTGCTGAGACCGAGAGCGGAGCGGAGACAAGCGCAGCGGCCGAGACCACGGCGGCGGAGACGACAGCGTCCGAGACTACGGCGGAAGAGACTACGGCGGAAGAGACGACGGCTGCCGAGTAAGGAGGCCGTAAAACAATGAAATAATGAACGGCAAGGTTCCTGGGAGATATGAAAAAGGCCTGGGATGAAAAGGGAAACAGGTGGAAAGCCTGTGCGAACCCGTCGCTGTAAAAGGGGAGCGGACCGCGGGAAAGTCACTGGGAAACCGGGAAGACGCCGGTCGGCAAGGATCCTTGAGCCAGAAGACCTGCCTGCCGTTTACGATACAACACCACGGGTAATTGGCGATTGTAGAACGGAGAATAAGCGGCTGCATGCAGGCGCTGTTTTCCGTCGCAATATAAACAAACAGCCCTTCCTGTGCGTGCGCCGGGAGGGGCTTTTTTTGGTCCGCGGGTTTGTGGCGAAGGAAAGAATCTTCCCGGTCCGCTACCGGCGCAAAGCAGGAAGAGGACAGGAGGATGATTATATTATGGAAGAGAAGAAAAACAGCAAGAACAAAAAAGGTCTGCTGGCGGTGCTGGTGCTGATCGTGGCAGTGGCGGCTGCGGCTGCCGTCTATATGGCGACCCGTCCGGCGGCAAGCGATGGCGACAAGAGCATTGTCGTCGAGGTGGTGCACAAGGACGGAGAATCAAAGGAATTCCGCTATGATACGGACGCGGCGTATCTGCGGGAGGTGCTGGAGCCGGCGGGTCTGATTGCCGGCAGCGATTCGGAGTATGGGATGTTCGTCGAAACGGTAGACGGATACACGGCGGATTCTTCTAACGAAGAGTGGTGGTGCTTTACCAAGGATGGAGAGATGCTGAGTACGGGAGTGGATACGACGCCGGTGACGGACGGAGGTCATTTTGAGATTACGCTGACGGTAGGATATTGATGTGAAGGCAAAGGAATTGGCTGTTTTAGCCCTGCTGGGAGCCATTCTGCATGCAAGTCAGGCGGCGATGGCGTTTCTCCCCAATATTGAGCCGGTGTCGATTCTGATTTTGGTGTATACCCTGCACTTCGGGCGAAAGACACTGGCGACGGTGTACGCCTACGTCCTTTTGCAGGGGGTGACCTACGGCTTTGGGCTGTGGTGGTTTATGTACCTCTATGTCTGGGCGATCCTGTACCTGGTGGTGCGGCTGTTTCGCCGGAATGATTCGGTCTTAATCTGGGCTGTGATAAACGGCTTATTCGGCCTCTGCTTTGGGGCCCTTTGCTCCCTGCCCTACCTGCTCATCGGCGGGCCCGCGACAGCCCTGGCCTGGTGGGTGTCCGGGCTGCCTTTTGATATCCTGCACTGCGCTGGAAATTTCGCCCTGACGCTGGCTCTGTACCGGCCGCTGACGCGGGTGATGCGGCTGCTGAAAGCAAAGGTTCTGTACGATGTGTAGAAACCAAAGAAAGAGAGTGGAGAAAGTTCCAAGAGAGCGGAAAACCGCTCTCTTTTTTAATGGCAGCGGTCCTGGTATTCGGAAGGGGACATGCCCACCAGCTTTTTGAAGGTGCTGCCGAAATAGGCCACGTCCCGGTAGCCGACCAGCTCCGCCACCTCGTAGACCTTGCGGCGGCAGTCCCGCAGAAGGTTCATGGCCATATGGATCCGGTATTGGGTGAGGTAGCCGATGATCGTATAGCTGGTCTCCTTCTTGAAAATGTGGCTCAAATGGCTCTCGCTGACGCCCAGGTGTCGGGCGATGGGGGTGATGCTGATATCCTGGTCCCGGTAGTGTTCGGAGATATAATTCATGGCCTGCAGCACATATTTGCTCTTGTCCCCCTTGGGCAGAGGGAGCAGGTCGCCGGGGGTCAGGGCGGTTTGCTCCTCCTCCCGTTCATGGATGCGGCCGATGGCGGCGGCCAGCTCCTGATCGCGGAAGGGCTTGAGCAGGTAGTCCACGGCTCCCAGCTGCAGGGCGCTGCGGGCGTATTCAAAGTCGCTGTAGGCGGTCAGCAGGATCACATAGGCGCGGCAGCCCTGGGCCCGCAGTTCGCGGACCATTTGCAGGCCGTCCATCTTCGGCATGCGCACATCGGTGATGATCAGGTTGGGATTGTACCGTTTGACGGCGGCCAGCCCTTCTTCCCCATTGGAGGCCTCCCCGGCCACAATGCAGCCCATGGAGGCCCAGTTTACGCCCAGGACAATTCCTTTGCGGACGACGGGCTCATCGTCTACTACCAGTACTTTAAGCATTTTCGTCTCTCCTCCTTTGTATCGGCAGCCGCAGGGTGGCGCAGCAGCCCTCTCCCGGCCGGGACTGAATGGAGAGGCCGTAGGGCTCCCCAAAGTGCAGCCGGATAATACTATTCACATTGAATAACCCCAGATGGGAACCGCGGCTGGAGGGGTCTTTTTCCGGCCGGCGGTTTAAGTCTGCAAGCTGTCCGGGAGGGATGCCGCAGCCGTTGTCCGATACGGACAGAAACAGGTCGCCGTCCTTTGCCTCGGCCCAGAGCTTGATGTAGCCGTCGTTTTTATCCGCTACCCCGTGGATGATGGCGTTTTCCACCAGGGGCTGCAGAACCATCTTGGGAATCAGGCAGCTCTGGAATTCCTCGGGAATATCGATCTCACAGGTGAAGCGATCCTCGAAGCGGATGGATTGGATGGCCAGATAGCGGTCAATAAGCTCCAGCTCCTGCTCCAAGGTAATGATTTCGTCTCCGGAAATGCCGGCTCGCAGGATAATGGCCAGGTCGGAGGCCAGCTCTGCAATCTGCGGGACGTGGTGGGCGACGCCCAGCCATTTCATGGTGTCTAGGGTATTGTAGAGAAAATGGGGGTTGAGCTGGGCCTGCAGCATCCGCAGCTGAGTATCGTTGAGTTCCTTCTGCCTGGCCACGGACCGGGACAGATTCATCCGGTATTCATCGGTCATGTGATTGAAGCTGCCCACCAGCCGCCCGAATTCGTCCTCCCTGCTGGTATCCAGATGGACGTTGTAATTGCCCTTCTGCACTTCGCCCATGGCCTCGTCCAGCTGCCGGATCGGACGGAACAGGCGGCGGCTCAGAAGCCAGGCGCACCACAGGCAGAGGAGGAGGCACAGAAGCCCCATCAGAAGGCTGACGGCGTAGATGGTATGCACGACGGTGGAGGTAAAGGTCATCGGCTGCTGGAGAATCAGAGCCATGCCGGATTCCGGATGGGAGGATGCATAGTAATAGTAATCGCCTCCGGCTCCGGTCAGCTCCTCCCCGGCAAGAAACTGCCGGCGCAGGCTTTCCGTCACGTTCTCCGCCTGGGCGGGCTGCGAGTGATAAATCGGCCACCAGAAGGGATCCATCAGGATAATATCGCTGGCTGCCGCGTACAGGTTTTGAAAGAGAAGGTCAAAGTTTTCGGAGGTCATGGACGCCGTCAGATAGCCCAGGATGCTGCCGTCGTAGCTTCGCACGGCGCGGGCGGCGGTCAGGGCCAGATTCCCATCCCCGGAGCGAAAGACCAGGCCCTCGGCCTGCGAAGCAGCGTAGAGGATATCCCAGCCGGTGCTTAAAGCGCCTGTGGGAACCGTTGCATCCGTGGTGTAGAGGCAGAGGCCTTCGCTGTCATAGATATCGAAGCGTGCGTACTCCCTTTCATCGTCGGTGACCCGGAACAGGAGCTGGTAGAGGACGCGGGAATCCGCATTTTTCTGGCGGAGGACGCTGCGCACCGCGGTGCTTTCGCATAAGTCCCCCGTTATTTCCTCGAAGGAGAGAAGGAGGCTGTCCAGGGCCTCGTCCAGGGCGGAGAGCTGGCTGCGGGCCTCCCTTGCCAGGCTGACCTCGCTGCGGACCACTTGCATCTGCATCATCAGAACATTGCAGAACAGTAGGGGCAGGAGGGTGACCAGAAGAAGGGTCAGGAAAATCTGGTTGCGGAAGGAGCGGCGAATCCATCGTTTCATTGGCGTTCCTCCTCCCAAATCTGTTCCCAGGACTGAAGAATCTCCTCCTGGCTTTCAGAAGACAGGACAAGGTCATAGGGGAAGAGGTCAAAATCCGCCTCCGCCCCCTCCGGCAAAAGGTCGCCCGAAACCGGGCGGCGCAGGCAGGTCTGCCGGATATATTCCTGTGCGTCTTGGCTCAGAAGAAAATCGATGAAGGCCTGGGCGTTTTCCTCGTGGGCGCAGCCTTTCAGGACGGCGGCCCCGTCCGCTACGGCGCAGACGCCCTGGGAGGGGTAGACGACGGCGATGTCATAGCCGGCTTCCATGGCCCGCAGGGCGTCGTCCTCCCCGGTAATGCCGATATAGCAGTTGCCGTTGGCTACCTCACGGATCACATCGCTGGAGGAGGCGAGAAGTTTTCCGCCCAAGTTGGCGGCAAAGGCCCGCAGGATCTCCTCCTCGCTTCCGGGCAGGGCCTGAAGGAGGGAGGCCAATACGGTGTAGCTGGCGTCGGAGGCGGAAGGATCGGCAAAGGCAATCCGCCCCATCCATGCCGGATCCAGCAGGCTGTCCATGCCGGAAGGAGGATGGACCCGCGCAAGCTTGGGATTGTAGATCAGAACCAGAGGGACGATGGAGAAGGGGGTCGAGGTTCCATCCGGCGGAAGGCAGGTAATCTGCATCTCTTCCAGCAGGCTGCTTTGATAGGCGGAAAACAGTTCCGTATGGGCGGCCAGGCTGTCTGCCCTTGCACCGAACAAAAGATCCCAGTCAGGGGAGCCCTCCGCCCCGCGGATCTCTTCCAGCAACTCCAGGGTTTCCCCGGTTTCCACTGTGACCCAGATGCCTGTCCTCGCTTCAAACTCCCGGACGATCGGCTCGTAGACGGAGGGAGAAAGAGAGGTGCAGATATGCAGGCGGGCGTCCTCCGCTGGAGGTTCGAGGGTGCGGGAGGAGGCGTCCGGCTGGCTGCAGCCGGACAAAAGGAGAAGGAAGCTGGCGGCGGCCATCAGCGCAGCCCACCGTTTTATCCTCCCCTTCTTTCCCAATACTGTCCAAGCATTCCTCTTTATTGTGCTTTTCTTTATCGTGCTTTTCTTTATTGTGCCTCTCTTCATTGCGCTCTTCTTCCTCGTGCCCCTTTTCCTTGTTTCCCTCTTCCGTCCGGCTTCCCGCCGTATTGAAAATTTTCCGGAATCTTTACTTTTATTATACATAATCTTTTCCAAAAGCACAAATCTATTTCGGAAGTCTTGCGGAGGCCTCTTGCAAATATGGCAAAAATGCACATAAAAGTCATATAAACAGAAGAAATTATGGATAGTTTTAACAGAATATCCGCAATAAAAGCAGTTTTGTCCTGTTTCCATGGAAAGAGGATTCCTTTAGAATATAAATATAACTATTAGTGTCTTTTTTAAGAAAAGGAGAAAGAGATATGAAAAAGGTTCTTGCATTACTGCTGGCCCTTGCCATGGTGCTCTCGCTGGCTGCCTGTTCCGGCGGCGGGGATGAGACGGCGGCGGGCGGAGGAGAAACCTCCGGCGGCGGCTCCGCAGAGACTTCTGGCGGCGGCGACTCCGAGGAGGTAAAGGATTATTCCGACTATACGATCCGCATCTACTCGAATTCCAACTCCACCGAGAGAGCCACCTGGCTGGTCAATGAGGCCAGAGACGCAGGTTTCACAATCTCGATGGATGACAACAGCGTCATCTCCGGCGATACGGCCGTGATTTCCGCTGCTAATGAAAACCAGGACGGCGACCTGATCTTCGGCCTCAATGAGACCCGCTGGAGCCAGCTGGTCGACGGCGTCTATGAGAATCTGTCCCTGGTTGAGTGGACTCCTTCCTGGGCGGAGGAGGTCGGCGAGTACGCGTATCCCGGCTATGCCTACGGCCTGGTTATCCAGAACATCCTGATGCTCTACCGCACCGACGAATACGGTACCAACGGGGAAACCCTTCATTTTGAGCATTGGGCCGACATCGTGGACTGCGGCTACACCTGGTACCGCCAGGGAAAGGTGGGCGGCACTACCAATTCCAACATCAACAACTCCATGCTGTATTCCTTCGTGGATCCCGATTCCCCTGCGGGCGGCATCTCCGTGGACGGCTGGAGAACATTATGGCAGTATTGCCAGAACGGTGTATTCACCGGTGACGACTATGGCTTCGACGCATTAAACCGCGGCGACGTCCAGGTTTCCACCTTCTATTCTTCCTCTCTGTACGGCAATATTGACGCGGCGGGGGAGAGCTCCGAGCATCCGCTGCTTGGCACCCTGGAGCCGGAGAACTGGGATCTGGTGCAGATCGACGACGGCACCTACTACATCGCTGAGTACATCGGCATCCTGGATAAGGAAGGACGTACCGAGGAGGAGACCGAGGCGGTTATGGCCTTTGCCGAGTGGTTTGGTTCCGCCGACGTGCAGGCTGCATGGGGCGAAGAGTTCGATTCCTATCCCTGCAACCAGGCAGCCGCCGAGATCCTGTATCCCGACGGAGTACCGTCCATCTACACGCTGCCGAACTTCGCTCTGACGGAGGTCGAGGGCACCGGCATGACCTATGCGGAATACGTTGCCGCGCACTCCAGCGAGTGGACCAACATCATGACCAACCTGGGCTTCTACTGGGCCGATATGAACAGCCCGAATCCGGAGCCTGACTGGGATAACCTTGACTGGGCTACACTGACACAGGCCGCATCCTGACAAGTACGGCCGGTAAGCTGAAAGGATAATTTGTCGATTATGTGTCGATTATGGCGGGCCGGATTTCCGGCTCGCCATGTCTTTGACGGACGTACAGAATAGAAAAGGAGTTGTCACGTATGATCAGGCTCAATGACATCGTAGTAAAATTCGGGGATTTTACTGCCCTGCACAATATCAACGTACATGTGAAGGAGGGAGAGTTTTTCACCTTCTTAGGCCCCTCCGGCTGCGGGAAGACCACGACGCTGCGGACGCTGACCGGCTTTATTGATCCGGTGCAGGGGTCGGTGATGGTCGGCGGAAAGGATATCACCCATGTTCCCATCGAGGAGAGGAATATCGGCATGGTATTCCAGAGCTACGCCCTCTTTCCGACAATGACGGTGTACGACAACATTGCCTTTGGCCTAAAGGTAAAGAAATTGAAGAAGGCGGAGATCGACCGCAAGGTGCGGGAGCTGGCGAAGAAGGTGGACTTGACCGACGATCAGCTGAAAAAAGCGGTTTCCCAGCTGTCCGGTGGCCAGCAGCAGCGGGTGGCCATCGCCCGCGCCCTGGTTACCGATCCGTCGATTATTTGCATGGACGAACCCCTTTCCAACCTGGACGCAAAGCTCCGCGTACAGCTGCGCAACGAGCTGAAAAAGATGCAGGAGGACTTTGGCATCACCACGATCTACGTGACCCATGACCAGGAGGAGGCCCTGACCCTCTCCGACCGCATCGCCGTTTTCAACAAGGGAGTAATCGAACAGGTGGGAACCCCCAACGAGGTCTATAACCATTCGGCCACCGAGTTCGTCTGCAACTTCATCGGCGATATCAACCGGCTGTCCACCGAGGTAGTGGACGAGATGAACCGCAGAGGGGGAAGCGTGGACAGAGGGGCCCACAACTATATCCGCCTGGAGCGCATTCATGTCAATGTGGAACCGAAGGAAGGGGATATGTGCTTTAAGGGAACCGTGCAGAAGCGGGAATACTACGGCCTCTATATCAAATATTACATCGATCTGGGTTCTCAGATCATCAAGGTAATCGAGAAGAATGACGGCATCAATATCTACGAGGCAGGACAGACCGTGGAGGCGGTGATGAATCCCAGGGATATCATGGCCTACCCGGCGGGAGGCGAGGAGGTGGCTTCATGAACAAGGCGAAAGCCAGGCGGCTGAATCCGCAGATACTGATCAAGGTGCTGGGCGTGGCGTTCTTTGCCTACCTGTTTTTTGGCTTCATGCTGATTCCCTGCTTAAATACGCTGACCAGCATTTTTACGACAAGGGATGCGTCCGGGGAGATAGACCCCTGGGCCGTGATCCGCTTCTTTTTCGCCGGCAATATGGGACGGTATGTGTTAAACTCCCTGAAGCTGGCCGTATGCCTGGTGGTGACAGTCAATATCGTCGGTGTATCCATCGTCCTTTTGACCGAGTATTTCGATATCAAGGGGGCGCGCATCCTGCGGCTGGGCTATATGACCACCCTGATCTACAGCGGCGTGGCCCTGGTTACCGGCTATCTGTTCCTATATGACAGCGACGGCATTTTGACCAATCTCCTGGTCAATGCCTTCCCGAACATGGATCCCAACTGGTTTTCCGGGTTCAACGCCGTCCTCTTTACAATGACCTTTGCCTGTACCAGCAATCACGCTCTTTTCCTGCGAAACGCCATCCGGGGCATCGATTACAATACGGTGGAGGCGGCCCGCAACATGGGGGCGAAGCCCTTTACCGTGCTCCGGAAGGTGGTTTTCCCCACCCTGCTGCCGACGATGTTCTCCCTGACCATCATGACCTTTATCACAGGCCTGTGCGCCATGTCGGCCCCTACCCTGCTGGGCTATGATTCCATCAATCCGGAGATCGTGCGTCTGGCCGGCTCGTCCACGGCGGACGAGGCCTTCCCTCAGGCCAGGGCGGCTTTGCTCTCCATTATCCTGGCGATGTTCACCATCGTCCTGCTGACGATCCTGTCCTCCTATGAGAGAAAGGGGCATTACCTGTCGGTCTCCAAGACCAAGGCCAGGCTGCAGAAGCAGAAGATCACTAATCCGGTCGCCAATGTGATCGCTCATATTTACGCCTATATCCTCTTTGTGATCTACATGATTCCCGTAGTGATGATCGTTGTTTTCTCCTTCCAGACCTACGGGGCGATCCGGATGAAAAAGCTGGATCTTAGCAACTGGACGCTGATCAATTTCTTTGGCACCCAGGACTACGAATACCTCACGTCCCGCGGGACCTACCGGCTCCGGGAGGGGGCGATTTCCGGCCTCTTTTCCAATGAGGCTACCCTGGGCGGCATCAAGATCAGCTTCATCATGTCGGCCATAGCCGCTTTGCTGGCCTGCATCATCGTGGTGGTGGCCTGCAATTACATTTTCAAAAACCGCAATAAGAAGAGGGGGACGGTTCTGGAGTACAGCCTTCTCTTCCCCTGGCTGCTGCCTACGATACTGATCTGCTATTCCTACCGTATTTTTTTCAACAGCAATGACGTCTGGTATGTGGGCAATCAGAGCCTTTACTATGCGGAAAATGTGCGGTTCTTGATTATTATGGCCTATACGGTGACGAAGCTGCCTTTCTCCCTGCGTATGATAAAGGCCTCGTTCTACGCGATAGACGAAGAACTGGAGGACGCGGCGAGAAACCTGGGGGCCAGCGGGCTGCGAACGTTCCTAAAAGTGAAGCTGCCGATTATTCTGCCCAGCGTCATGGCCGTGTTCGCCCTGAATTTCAACTCCCTCTTTACGGAATACGACATGTCGGCCACCTTTGCCAGTTCCTATGGAACTACCTACGCCATGGTGATCCAGAGCATGTGCGAGGAGGAGGGAATGTACGGCTACAACGTCAACGCTTCGGGACGGCGCTGCGCCTCCACCGTCTTTATCATGGTAGTTTCCGGCATCATCCTCTATCTGGTATACGGCGTCGGCGGCCGCGATCTGGGCGACCGGCTGGAGCTGCGGGATAAGAGGAAGAAGAGGAGAGAGAAACTGATGGCCCATTTCAAGAGGCGCTCCGAGCCGAAGGCCGCGATGTCTGTCCGAAGGGAGGCAAAGGAGGCCCAGGGATGAAGATTCGGAACATTGTCTTTGATATGGGAGAGGTACTGATCCGCTTTACTCCCTCGGAATTTATCCGCCGTCTGGGGATCGAGGGGGAGGACGCCGCCCTCCTGCGAAAAGAAGTCTTTGGCCGGGTGGAGTGGGTGCAGTTTGACCGGGGGACGCTAAATGAGGAGCAGACGGCCGCCTCCGTCTGCGAGCGGCTGCCTGTCCGCCTGCACGAGGCGGCCAGAGAGCTGGTCTTTCACTGGTGGAGCCGTCCTCTGATCCCCATTGACGGGATGGAGGAGCTGATGGGTGAGTTAAAAGGGCTGGGCTATGGAATTTACCTGCTCAGCAACGCCAACCGCCGTCTGCGGGAATACCTGCCCCGGATACTGGGGAGCCAGTACCTGGACGGCCTGGTCGTCTCGGCGGAGGAACTTTTGTTAAAACCCCAGAGAGAAATCTATCAGGTCTTATATGACCGCTACGGGCTGAAGCCGGAGGAATGCTATTTCATCGACGACTCCCCTCTCAATGTGGAAGGGGCCCTGTGCACCGGAATGCGGGGGAGCGTCTTCGACGGGGACGTGGAACGGCTGCGCCGCGAGCTGCGGGCGGCGGGGATCCCGGTTAGGGACGCATCGGCTGCCGCCGTATCCGGGGGCGATGCTCGGACTGCCGGCCCTTTGGCTGCAGAAATAGATGCAGAAATAGAAACAGAAACAGGAACGAGATGGGAAAAACGGGAGAAGGAAATATGATAAAATTTGGAACCGGGGGCTGGAGGGCCATTATTGGGGATGATTTTACCAGAGAAAATATCTCGATTCTGGCGAAGGCCATGGCGGAGAAGATAAAGGCGGAAAAAGCGGACGAAAAAGGAATTGTCATCGGCTATGACCGGCGGTTTTTGTCCAAGGAGACGGTGATGTGGGTCTGCGAGGTGATGGCGGCCGAGGGAATTGTCTGCCATTTCGTCAACCGTTCGGTTCCCACGCCTCTGATTATGTTTTACGTGATGCAGCACGGCTACCCTTACGGAATGATGGTGACGGCCAGCCATAACCCGGCCCTGTACAATGGAATCAAGGTCTTTACCGCCGGGGGGCGGGACGCCGACGAGGGGCAGACGGCGGATATCGAAAGATATATCGCTGCGGTGCGCCCGGATGCGATTCGCCGGATTGAATATCCCCAGGCGGTGGAAAGGGGGCTGGTCCATGAGTTCTATCCGATGAACGAGTATATCGACGATATCATGGGCAAGATCAATATGGAGGCAATCAAGAATGCCCAGCTGCGGATCGCCCTGGATCCGATGTACGGGGTCAGCGAAACGGCGCTGGGGACCATCCTGATTTCCGGCCGCTGCGATCTGACAGTGATCCACCGGGAACACGACACCCTCTTTGGCGGGAGGATGCCGGCCCCGTCGGAGGATACCCTGGGGATGTTAAAGACCTCCGTACTGGACCGCCATCTGGATCTGGGCATCGCCACCGACGGGGATGCGGACCGTCTGGGCGTCATCGACGACAAGGGACATTATCTTCATCCCAACGATATTCTGGTGCTGCTGTACGCCTATCTGCTGCAATACCGGAAGTGGAGCGGTCCGGTGGTCCGCAATATCGCCACCACCCACAGGCTGGACCGCCTGGCCGCCGCATACGGGGAAACCTGCTATGAGGTGCCGGTGGGCTTTAAGTATATTTCCGCCAAGATGCAGGAAACCGGGGCTATCCTAGGCGGGGAGTCCTCCGGCGGCCTGACCGTGGCCGGCCACATCAACGGCAAGGACGGGGTCTATGCCGCCTCCCTGCTCATTGAAATGCTGGCGGTAACCGGAAAGAGGCTCTCCGAGCTGATGGCGGAGGTATCCGCCCAATGCGGGGAGAGTTATATGGAGGAGCATTCCTGCCGCTTGACCGCCCAGGTAAAGGAATCGCTGCAGCGCCGCCTCTTTGAAGAAAAGGAACTGCCGGATATGGCACCCTATGAGGTGGATCATGTGTCCTACCTGGACGGCTGCAAGGTCTATTTCAAGAACGGAGGCTGGATCATCGCCCGCTTCTCCGGCACCGAGCCTCTGCTCCGCATTTTCTGCGAGATGCCCGCCAGAGTCGAAGCCGCCGCCATGAGCGAGAGGTGGATGGGGTATTTTGGGATTAGCGGGTGATTTGCCGTCGATTTGCCGCCGGGATAGTTCCGTTTCTGGACCTGCCTGGGATTTCAATATTTCTTGTTGAACAGCTCTTCTTGACAGAGAAATGGAAAATCAGAAAAATCGGTGAAATATCATAAGAAGTTCCACGGAGAAATCCAGAGATTTACTGGACAAAAAGTTTTCTATGTGTTACTATACTTTTACAGCGTCAGCTTACCGTTGCCGCTGTTGGGGATTGAACAAGCCAGGATAATTTTGCTGGGGAGAGACTGCAAAAGGAACAAATTAACCCAATCCACCCCCAATAAGGAGGCAGCAGTATGGAAAATGCAATGAAAATCATTCTGGATGAGCTGGCAAAAGTAAACGCTAATGTATTGAAGCTGGGCGAGCAGATCGGCGAACGTCTGAACCACTTGGAAGAGCGCATGGAACATGTGGAAAAGCGTCTGGATCGCTTGGAAAAGCGTCTGGATCGCTTGGAAGAGCGCATGGATCACGCAGACGAGCGTATGGATAATCTGGAGGACGCAATAAAGGCGCTTGATAAGCAGATAAGGGATATCCGGATTACGCTTGAAAACGTGACGAACCCTAATATTACCATTATTGCCGAAGGGCATTTGGATTTAGTGCGGAAATTGGAAGATGCGCTGCGCGTGGAAAATGACCGGGAAATTATGCGGATTCGCCTGAATGCGCTGGCAGACGACGTACGGAGACTGAAAGAGAGAAGTGCGGAGTCGGCATAAGCTTCTGGCGCACCGTTAGGAGCAAAATACTCTGGGCTGGCGTTAACCCGTCCTCTGCCGTATCTATCGCAAGAGAAGGCCTCGAAGGAGAAATTATTTGGAAAATCTTATAAAGATGTGCGAAAGGCCTGAAAAGGCCAGAAAAAAGGGCCGGTGCAGCAGCTGCACCGGCCCTTTTTTAGGTGCGCCCGGCGGGCGCACGTTCTAAGGCTAGATCAAAAACCCTGCGAAGAAGAAAAGCAGGCCTGCGGCCAGGGCGAGGACCGGCAGAACCAGGGACAGGATGCTTCGCTGCTGGGCCGCCTTGGAGGCGAAGATCAGGCCGAGGATGCCAAGGAGGATTCCGGCGGCGGGAATCACGGAGGCGAAAATACCGATGACGCCCAGGATAATGGCGGTGCGGTTGTTTTTGGCGGCGGCCTCGGAGGCAACCCTCTCCGGCAGATCGGCGTTTTCCTCGCTCACCTGGCCGGACAGGGAACGAATGAACTGGTCGAAATGACGGCATTCATTCGGCTGTACAATGTTTACGTGATGGAAACGATCCTCGCGGGTGTTGGCGGTGTCCACATACAGGGTGAGGAGTTCTTTGCCGTTCTTATCGTGGAACGTGGCGGTGATGCGCTTGATTTCGCCGGTCTTTTTGTCGCTGAGGGTATAGTGGCTGACGATGCCGAGAACGGAGCTGTCTGCGAGCATGGGCTCGTGAAGCTCCATATCGTTGTCCTCGTCGAATGTGAGGGGGATGATGTACAGCTGTTTATCGTTAAAAGCCAGGCCGTAGCAGTAATAGGTGGTGCGGGTCGTGCGGCCGTAACGCTCCACCTTTTCCCAGTGTGCATAGGCCACATCCCAGCTGGCAGCCTCGGGCAGGATGCGTTCGATCTCTTCGCGCAGACGTCTCAGGTCTTTTCCGTCCTGCGCCTTGGCCAGGTTTCTTTTCTCTTTGATGCGGCTGTAGAGCATGGCGATGGCTACAAGGGCTGCAACGACGGCAATACTAAGGATAACTTCTAAATTTTCCATTCCCTTTTCCTCTTTTCTTTTTGCTTTTATATAGGCGGATGCGCCGCTTCTGACGGCGAATTCGCTATATTGGTTTTAGTATCCTCTATATTATCCGGGCTATCTTTTGTAATAGCTGTGGGTTTCCGGCTCATAGGGCTGCGCCTCGCCGGGCTGTGCTTCGCGGGATTGTGCCTGCCGTTCTCTTGCCTCGCGGGCGGCGGCCTTTGCCCTGGCGCGGTCGTTAGCCCGGCTGACGCCATTGAAAATCCAGATGGCGGCCAGCAAGAAGAGAATCAGCCCCACGGCAAATATTCCGCAGACAGCGCCGAATGCACGGGGAACAATCAGAAGGGGTTCTCCCATGGCATCGATTTCATCCGGCAGATAACCGTAGCTTTCCAGGGTATTCTCAAAGGAATCGACCAGCTTCGGGTATTCATCTTCCATCCGGATTACTTTTCCGGAGTAGGAGAAGGTTGCAGAAGGAGCCTGGCTGGCCCCGCTTAAATAGCTGTAGGTTTCATTTGCCACGCTTGCGGCGGCGCTGCGGTCGGAGGATTTTACCTTCAGTCCCAGATAGCTGGTGCTGCCGGGTACTATGTAATAGTAAGCGGAGGTCTCCCTGGGGGTGACGCTTCCATTGCTGTTTTCTGTCCAGGATTCCTCTGTGGAGAAATAATCTAGCAGATAGAGGACGTCGCCGTCGATATGATCGCCGACCGAGACGTCTCCGGCCAGAACGTCTTCAAAATCTTTGGCTGGCTTTATGAAAGTGATCATATCGCCGGCGGAGAAATAAATCATGTAGATCCCGATTGCCGCCAGGAGAATCTTTTGCAGGCTGAGTGTGCGCAGGATTCGCTTCAGTTGTTTGACCATGTATGGCCCTCCTATGTTGTGGATTTTGGCTGCGTTTAAAGGCGTAGCGTATGCATGAAAGATGATAATTTTCACCAAATAATAAAAAATCTGGCTATTTGTTATTATAGCACCTATTCGGAAAAAAGCAGATAAAAAAATACCGATGTAAAAAAATATGCATAAATTTAACACCGGTATAATTTTAGCTATGATTTTACTTTTAAGGTTCGCCGTCCGGATCAGGGCAGCCGCAGGTCAGTTGAAATACACCAGATCTTCTTTAGGGGGCTGTGCGTCTTCCACGGAGGCGGCGTACAGCACGGGGCCTTCATCCTGATAAGCTTCGCAGTACTGCCAGCGCAGTCGGGCGGTGACCGTCACCCACTGGCGGCTTTTGATTTCACTGGCATGCTCATAGTAGCAGAGGAAACCGATGAAAGCCACGTCGTCGGCGCAGCAGGTCATGGCATTGCGCCCCGGCAGAAAGCTGCCCTTGGGGAAGGCAGGAGTGCGCAGGGTCCGCGCCTTGAAGCGGACGGTTTTGCCGTCATAGCGGTCGGGATTGTCCAGGGCGTCCACATACCAGATGCCGAAATCATCTTCTCCGATTTCAATGATGGGAGCGGTTATGTCATAGGGAAGCTCCTCCTCAAACTGGACCAGCTCTCCTTCTCCGTCCTCAAAGATTACCTCGCCGGCCCGGTTGACGGCCCGGATGCTGCGCTTGAACATGGACAAGGGCATGTCGGTGGTGCAGCGGTTGAAGACAATCATATCGGCCAGGGAGACCATGTCTACCACCAGGGACTTCATGTTGTTTAAGTACAGCTGGAAGGTGGAGGCGTCGAAAATGGAGATGATCTGATACAGCTCGAAGCCGGCCGGCAGCTTCATCTCCGTCAGGGTGCTCATGCGCCACATGCCGTTGTATTCGATGATGACCCGGTCGGGCCGGTACTTCTTCTTCATTTCCCGCAGGAATTCGGGTGTCAGCTCCTTTTCCGCGTCAAGGGTTACCATGACGGCGTGGAGTTTTGCCAGTACGGCAGGCTCGTATTCCTCCTCGCCTTCCTCGCAGACAATGAGCAGGGTCTTCTCCCCGTCGTTAAAATATTCTTGTTGCATCGTAAAACGAATAAATTCCGTCTTGCCGCCTTCCAGAAAACCGTTGATCAGATAGATGGGTATGCCTGTATTCTGCATAGCAGTGTTCCTTTCCCTATGGTTTAGCCTGTGGTTTAGCTCAGATGGAATGCTTCCTTCAGAGCGTCTTCCTTAAGATCCGCGCCGATGACGCAGAGGCGGCCGGTGTAATCCGGGCTGCCCTCGCGAATCTCATATTCGCCGGGGGTCAGGTCAAAATACATCCAGGTGCCTTCGGGGGTGGGCAGCATGCCCTTAGCCCGCAGGATTGTTCCGTAGGAGGTTCCCTCGGAAAGTTCCTTTAAAATAGTCTCCAGCTCCGCACGCTCATACTGATGAGGGGTTTCCACACCCCAGCTGGTAAATACCTCGTCGGCATGGTGATGGCCCTCATGATGGTGATGCTCATGTCCGCAGCCGCATTCATCGTCGTGGTGGTGATGCTCATGCTCGCAGCCGCATTCATCGTCATGATGATGGTGATGCTCATGCTCATGTTCATGTTCACAGCCGCATTCGTCGTCATAGTGATGATGATGCGCATGCTCCTCCTCATGACTCTCTTTCAGTTCTTTGAGAAGCTCGGCTGCCAGATCCTGATCCTGCTCCATCGCCTGCCGGATCTGGGCACCGCTCAGCTGATCCCAGGGGGTGGTGATAATCGGGGCCTTCGGGTTATGCTCCCGGAGCATGGATACGCAGGCCTCCAGCTTGTCCTGGGAGAGTTTCTGCGTCCGGCTCAGGATAATGGCTCCGGCGCTTTCTACCTGGTTATTGAAAAATTCGCCGAAATTCTTCATATAAAGCCTGCACTTGGTGGCGTCCACCACGGTGACAAAGCTGTTCAGCTCCAGGGGCGTTTCTTCCTGCACGCCCTGTACGGCCCGAATTACGTCGGAGAGTTTGCCTACGCCGGAGGGCTCGATCAGGATGCGGTCGGGATGAAACTGGTCCAGCACCTTCTTTAAGGCCGCTCCGAAATCGCCTACCAAAGAGCAGCAGATGCAGCCGGAATTCATCTCGGTGATCTGAATGCCGGCGTCCTTTAAGAAGCCGCCGTCGATGCCGATTTCGCCGAATTCATTTTCGATAAGTACCAGCTTTTCGCCCGTATAGGCCTCGGCGATCAGCTTTTTGATCAGAGTGGTTTTTCCTGCCCCCAGAAAACCGGAGACTATGTCAATCTTGGTCATGGTTCTTCCTCCTCGTCTGGAATAAAATGATGTAAAATGATGTCTATCACTGCGGCGTCCGTCCGCGTTCGTCGGCGGCGGAGCCGAAACGGTTGATATGTGTGCTTTTGCGCGGAATTAATTATACAGCGGTTTTCCTGCGGGGTCAAGCGGGGGCGGCCAGCCGGATTCTCACCCGGATTCCCACATGGATGTGCATGATGTACCATCGGATTTTTTTCTTGACAATCATTCTCTGCCGTGGTAAAGTATCACACAAAGAAACAGACATGACGCTGACGAGGAAGAGTAACAGGAAGGCGGGAATCAGAGAATTGCCGGGCGGTGCGAGGCAGTCGAAGCATTCTGCGAAGATCCCCTCTGAGTCTCCGGCCTGAACCGATCTTTGTAAGGATCCCAGTAAGCTTGGACGGCTGATAGCCGTTACCCTATCCCATATTGTAAGATATGTGAGCGAGAGGTCGTTTTTAACGGCAATAAGAGTGGTACCGCAGAGGAATAGAAGCCCTTTGTCTCTTAAGGAGGCAGGGGCTTTTTTGTGTGATTTTTCTATCTGCTTATCTGCGTCAGGGAAAAGGATGTCTGCGTCTTATTTTATCCAACGGAGGAAGAGAGTATGAAGGTATTGGAAAAGATCAGTGATTTTTTTGGAACGTATATGGCGGTGATTGTGCTTGCGGTGGCTGCGCTGGCTCTGTTTGCCCCGAACACCTGCCTGTGGGTGGAAACCTCCTGGGTCAATTATCTGCTGATGATCGTGATGTTCGGTATGGGTCTGACGCTGAAGCTGGAGGATTTCCGCCTGCTTTTTACCCGGCCTAAGGATATTATCATCGGCTGCGTTGCTCAGTTCAGCATCATGCCGCTGCTGGCCTGGCTGCTGGGAAAGCTGTTTCAGCTGGATCCGGCGCTGCTTGCCGGCGTAGTTTTAGTGGGAACCTGTCCGGGAGGAACCTCCAGCAATGTAATTACCTATTTGTCCAACGGCGATGTGGCCCTTTCGGTGGGAATGACCAGCGTAAATACGCTGCTGGCCCCTTTCCTGACGCCGGCCATCACGTATCTGCTGCTGCGAACCACGGTGACGGTGGATATGGTCAGCATGTTTGTTTCCATTGTACAGGTGGTGATTGTGCCCATTGGCCTGGGCTTCCTGATCAATAAATTGTTCGGCAGCTTTACCCAGAAGCTGGTGAAAATACTGCCCTGCATTTCTGTTATTGCGATCTGCCTGATTGTGGCGTCCGTGGTGTCTCACAATGCGGATAAGATTATGTCCACCGGCTTCGTTGTTTTTGCCGTTGTAATTCTTCATAATCTGCTGGGCTATGCCGGCGGCTTTGCTGTGGGAAAGCTGCTGCACCTGAATGTGGCAAAGACAAAGGCTTTGTCCATCGAAGTAGGGATGCAGAATTCAGGCCTGGCGACCTCCCTGGCCGGCACGGCCTTCCCTGACCTGGCGATGGCTACGGTGCCGGGGGCTGTGTTCTCCGTGTGGCATAATATTTCCGGCGCAATCCTGGCCAATATTTACAGGCGCTGGTCCGATAAGGAGCAGAAGGCGGACTGAGCCTAACGGTTTTCGGGATTGGAAAAGCTTCGGATGTACGTAAAAAAGGCTTCTTCCGCAGCGGAGCGCCGGTAGTCTTTGCGGCAGGACAGGTAAATATCCCAGTTCAGCTCCGGATCCTCGAAGGGAATCTGGCGCACCGCGTCAAGCTCCGGCTCGCCCTGGGCCCCCAGGATGCCGATGACAGCCCGGCCGCGGGCAAAGACATTCCGATAAGTGGTATACAGGTTGCCGCTGGTGGGAATCAGATGAAGGGTAATCCCGGCATCCGCCGCCTTCTTTCGCAACAGATGGTAGGTCTTGAACTGGGGGCCGGCGCAGTGCAGGGTCAGCCCGTCCAGATCAGACATGCGAAGCGCATCCTGCGTGTACAGCGGATGGCCGGGTCCTGCCATAATGCAGAGGGCGAGGGGGCGGATCAGCCAGCTGTCAAACTGGTCCCGCGGCTGCGGCATCCCTATGCCCAGCACAAAGTCGGCCTCCCCGTCGAGGACGGCTTTTTCGGCCGGCAGATCGGGCATGGCGTCGCAGCGGATATAGATGTCGGGATGGGTTTGATGAAAGTCCTCGATCAGCGTAAAGGACAGGGTGTCGACAGCCTGATAGGCGGCGGCCATGCGCAGCGGGGCAGCCCCATCGGGGGTGATGGAGCGGATCTTCTTGATTCCGGCCTCAAAGTTGCGCACCATTTCCCGGCAGATCGGGCAGATGGCCTCCCCGTAAGGGGTCAGCCGGATGGTGTTCCCGGTTTTTTTAAAGAGTTCGCTGCCCAGCTCCTTTTCCAGGGCCTTGACGCTTTTGGAAAGGGCCTGCTGGGTGATGTAAAGCCTGGTGGCTGCGGCGGAAAAGCTCTTGTCGTCGCAGACCTGGAGAAAATAGTAAAGATTGCGCAGTTCCATAATCAGTATTCCTCCTGTTCTTTCATTATACATAAGCAGAGAAAAAAAGTTAAGATTATGTGAAAAAAAGTTGTTAGAAAAATGATTAACAGGCAGATATAATGAATATCGAATCGAAGAGAATGAAGCGATTCAACAGGAAAACATCATGACAACGAGGAGGAAAGACAGTGAAGAGCAAAATGAGAAGGGGTGCTGCCCTGCTTGTGAGCCTGCTTCTGGTTCTCTCCCTGGCTGGCTGCAGCCAGGAGAGCGCTCAGACCACGGCAGAGACGCAGGCGCAGACACCCGCGCAGACAGAAGGAACTGCAGAGACGGCTGCAGAGGAAACCCAGGGGGGCCAGCATTTTACGGCAGGCACCTATACGGCTGAGGCCGAGGGCATCCGCAGCACGGTGAAGGTGGAGGTCACCTTCAGCGATACGGAGATTACCGATATCCGGATTGTAGAGCATGGCGAGACCCGCAACATCGCCGATGCAGCGCTGGAGCAGATTCCCCAGGAGATTCTGGACAATCAGTCCCTGGCAGTGGATGTGATTTCTTCGGCTACCTTTACCAGCCGCGCGGTGATCAACGCGGTGACGGATGCCTGCGAGCAGGCCGGCGGCGACATGGATCTGCTGCGGGAGGCGATTCCGGAGAATCCCCAGGATGAGGAAGTTACCGCCGACGTAGTGGTGGTTGGCATGGGCTTAGCAGGCGTGACGGCCTCCATGAGCGCCCTGGATGAGGGCGCAACGGTGGTGGCTGTGGAGAAGGCCGGCGCGGCCGGCGGCTCCTCCAAATATTCCGGAGGCTTTATCACCGGCGTGGGCACCAAGCAGCAGCAGGCCATCGGCTACGACCTGGATGTGGACGGGTACATGGATTATTTCAATGCCAGCGAGGACCAGTCCGTAAAACCCGATGAGACCGACAGGGATGCGGTGCGGGCGATGATTGAGCGCTCGGCCTCGGATATTCAGTTCCTGGAGGATCACGGTGTGGGCATCGCAGGTCCCGACGGCTTTGGAAGTGATTTCCTGGTATGGCATTATCCGGCTACCCGGACCAGCGCCTTCGACGGTGAGGCAGGCGGAGCCGATCACATCGTGGCCGGCATGGATTGGCTGGAGAACCAGGACGGTTTCTCCATCTATTATAATTCTCCCGCTGTGGAGATCCTGACCGATGAGGCAGGAAATATCACCGGTGTGCGCTGCGAGAGGGACGACGGTTCCACCCTGACAGTGAATGCAAAAGCGGTGGTTCTCTCCTGCGGCGGCTGGGCGGCCAGCCAGGAGATGATGGCCCGCTTCTGCCCCGACTTCCCGTCTGAGTGGGTGCTGCCTTATACGACGGCTGCCATGACGGATACCGGCGACGGCATCACGATGGCGGAAGCCCTGGGCGCTGACGTCTATAAGGACGGCTGGTGGATGGATCTGGCCATCGGCGTGGATGTGGGCGGATATTCCACCTATTTCCCGGACACCTTGAACGGCCTGATCAACTATGCCAACTATTTCGTGGTGGACGGCGAGGGAACCCGCGTGTTCAACGTCAACTCCCTCTACGGCCCCCGCTCCATCGCCTTTGCCGACGCCATGGAGAGAACCGGCGTGATCTACTCCATCTTCACGGCCGAGGGCTTTGAGAACGGCATCCAGTTCATCGAGGACAACGACCGGGTGGACAATGTGAACGTCTACAAGGCAGATACCCTGGAGGAGCTGGCTGAGATTACCGGTATGGACGCGGATAATTTCGTAGCTCAGGTGGAGCGCTACAATGAGATGTGCGCCAACGGCGTGGACGAGGATATGGGCCAGACGACCCTGATCCCCATTGGAGACGGCCCCTACTATGCGGTCAGCATCAAGACCATCACCATGGGCACCATCGGCGGTCTGAAAACCAACGATGACAACCAGGTGCTTTCCACCGACGGCACGCCCATCGAGGGCCTGTACGCGGCCGGTGAGCTGATCAACGGCAAGTACTTCAACCAGGTCTACGTATCCGGCGACGCGCAGCTTCTGTGCACCGATTCCGGTATCATTGCAGGCGCAGGCGCCGCAGCCTATGCCCTGGGTGAATAACGGCAGGGGTAACTGCCATAAAATTTGCACCGGCAGCCGGGAGATTTGACAGCTCCCGGCTGCCGGTGTGCTGTTTCCGGTTTTACAGGCAATCCCGGACAAACTGCTCCAGCTCTACGCTCTCCCCTTTATGAAGGCGGGAATATTCGGCGGCCATGGCCATCACATGACTTTCCACCGAAGCGTCGATGGAGGTCAGAGCCTGGCTGCCGCCGTCCTGCAGAAGATGGTACAGGGAGTCCATCATCCGGAAGTCTCCGCCGCCGTGTCCGGCAAAACGGTCGTCGAGGGAGTCCAGCTTTATGACCTGCTCCGGCTGGCCAAAGAGGCACAGATGAATCGTATTTTCCGCCATATTTCCCTCCAGCTCGCCGGCGCTGCCAGTGGCCCGGAGGGTGCGGTAGCAATTTTCGGTGAAGGCGGAGAGGGTGAAGGAGGCGGTTATACCGCCCTCAAATTCCATCTGGACGGTCTGGTGGTCGGCCACGTCGTTGTCGCAGTGATAGACGCAGCGGCCATAAGGGCCCGAGCGCAGGGCCTTATAGAGTTTTTCCTCGGTGGGATTTATGGCTACCACATTGCAGGGCCAGCCATTATGTCCTGCCCGGATGCCGGTCTTTTGGCTGCTTATGTAAATTTTCTCACAGTCGTAGGGGCAGCTGTCCTTGGCGGGGCAGCCGTCCAGACAGCGCATGGCTCCAGGCTTGGGGCCATTTTCTTCTTTAAACCAGTCGAGGCTTCCGTAGGAGGAAAGGCGCAGGCAGCGTACGCCGGCCAGCCAGCGCAGGATATCCATATCGTGGCAGGATTTCTGCAGAATCAAGGGACTGCTCTCATCGCTGCGTCTCCAGTTGCCGCGGACGAAGCTGTGAGCGAAATGCCAGTAGGCCACGTTTTCGCTGGCCTCCAGGGTCTGCAGCTTTCCGATGGCGTTCTGGGCGAGCAGCTCATGAATCTTCTGATAGAAGGGGGTGTAGCGCAGCACATGGCAGACTACGACGATCCGGTTTTGCCGGTGGGCCTCCTCCCTTAGCTGCAGACACTCCTGCAGGCTGGGGGAAATGGGCTTTTCCAGCAGCAGATGGTAGCCCTTTCGCAGAGCGGGCAGGGCATAGCAGATGTGCTGGGTATCCATTGTGGCGATGATCATTACGTCGGCCAGCTTAGGCGCCGCCAGCAGCTGATCCCCATTTTCAAAGCAGTATTCCGGGGCGACGCCGTATTCCCTGCGTGCCTCCGCCCTTTTCTCCGGATCCGGATCCGCCATGGCGACGATCTTTATCTGCTCCGGAAAATAATGGGCATAGGATGCATAGGCGTCTCCGCCCCTGCTGCCGAAACCGCAGATGGCTACGGTGATAGGTCTTTGATTCATGATATTCTCCCTTCCGCCGCGACAGACAGCGGCCTTTTGTATTTCGTTTCCTGACACAGAGAGTATGAGTCAATGGAATATAAAAGTCAAGAGTCATTTTCATTTCCGGCATGCTCGGCCCTGCTCCATCATACGCTCCATCATACAAAACTATCATACAAAAAAGTAATTTTAAATTTTGAAGCGAATGATATAAACTGTTAAGCGTAAGAGGATAACTATGTCCATTACCTTAATTAAAAGAAGAAAGAAGGATTAAACAATGGCAAAGGCAAAGGTTTATTTTACAAAAGAGATCACGCCGGAGAGCCTTGTACGCATCTATAAGGCGCTGGGAAGAGATCTGAAGGGAAAAGTTGGCGTCAAGATTTCCACCGGTGAGCCTGGCGGGCATAATTACCTGCATCCGGAGCTGATCGGCGATCTGGTGCATCAGCTGGACGGTACGATCATCGAATGCTGCACGGCCTACGGCGGACAGCGCCAGGATCCGAAGAAGCACTGGAAGGCCATCGAGGATCATGGGTTCAAGGCCATGGCTCCCTGCGACATTATGGATGAGTTCGGCGAGATGGATATTCCGGTGGAGAATGGCTTTCATCTGAAGAAAGACATCGTCGGCGAGCATTTTGCAAACTATGACTCCGTGCTGGTGCTGTCCCATTTCAAGGGGCATGCCATGGGAGGCTTCGGCGGCGCGCTGAAGAATATCAGTATCGGCATTGCCTCCACCCATGGAAAGGCGAATATCCATACCGCCGGCGTTACCACGGAGGCGGCGAAGCTTTTTGACAATCTGCCCCCGCAGGATCATTTCCTGGAATCCATGGCCGATGCCTGCAAGGCGGTTATCGCATATAAGGGAGCCGAAAACATGCTTTACATCAACGTGGCCAACCGCCTGAGCGTGGACTGCGACTGCGATTCCCATCCGGCGGAGCCGGAGATGGCGGATCTGGGCATTTTTGCATCCGTGGATCCGGTGGCCGTGGACCAGGCCTGCTATGACGCGGTAGTCAATTCCTCGGATCCCGGCAGGGCAGCCCTGATTGAGAGAATGGATTCCCGCCATGGCATCCATACGGTAGAGGCAGCTGCGGAGCACGGACTGGGCAGCCGGGAATATGAGATCGTATCCCTGGACTGACTGATGGGCGGTGAGAACCATATCTTCGCGTGAAAAGAAAAGAAGAAGCCGCAGGAAATGGAGAAGGCTGAGCATAGGCCTTTTATCCCTGGATATTTTCTTGCTGGCAATGCTGCTGATTTTAGCAGGACTGGCATGGCCGGAGCTGGCCTCGCAGAATGTGGCCATCGCGGCGGAACCGCCTGCCGTTTCGGAAACGGGTACGGAACCGGAGCTGCAGACGGAACCAGAGACCGAACCGCAGACGGAGACAGCGGAGGAGACGGAACCGCAGACAGAAGCGGAGACGGCAGAAGAGACGGAGGCGGAGACAGCAGAGGAAACGGAACCGGAGCTGCCGGTGCTGACGGAAAACGGACTGGAGCTGCCGATAAACGGGGCTACAGGCTATGCTCCGGTGGCAATGACGCTGTGGTCGGAGATTCCCCGCGCCGATGCGCCGGGACAGCCTGCGGCTGAACTGACGCCGGGGACTGCTTTTGTGATTCTGCAGGAGGAAGGCGACTGGTGGCAGGTGGAAACGGAGACGGAGACGGGCTGGGTGGAGCATCGCTACTGCATGATCAACCTGCCCGATGTGATCCCTTCCATTATATATGACGCTACCAACTCCTACAGCTCCCTGTACAAAAGTTCGGGCAGAGAGATTCCGGAGGTGACGGGAAAGTCCCTGTATCCCGGAGCGGTATACAATGCGCGGCTGGAACGGGAAGAATACTGCATGCCCATGCTTTATGCCGCAGCGAAGAAAGTCTGCGCTGCCCAGCAGGCCGCTTTGGCCCAGGGCGACAGCCTGAAGATTTACGAGGCGTATCGGCCCTATTCCGTGCAGAAGGCAGTGGTGGATGGGCTTGGAGCCCTGGCAAAGGCTGACCCTGTGGTGGCTGCGGGGATCAATACCTCGCCCTGGCATATGAGGTATTTCATTGCCACCGGCTACTCCAACCATCAGAGAGGCTTCGCGGTAGATGTGAGCCTGGCCAAGGTGAAGGAAACCGAGGTAAAATATACCGGCAGCTTCAAGTATCTTCAGATAACGGAATATGAAGAGTATGCCATGCCGACGCAGATGCATGAGCTGAGCATGGCGGCGGCCTCCGCCGTCGGCCCCGGCAGCAATGAGCTGGCTCCCACGATGAATGAGCCGGCGATAGCCCTGCGCAGGTATTTTACAGAGGCAGGGATGTCGCCGCTGGAATCGGAATGGTGGCATTTTAATGACTTTGCGGCGCGGGATCTGGCAGCGGAGCGGCTGAGCGTGGGAAATTTTGTGGCGGAGGATTGCTTCAGCAGGCCTCCGGCGGGCTGAAAGACGCGGACGCGGCCGGAGAGGACGAAAATTCAACAAATTTTCACAAAATATTCCTCAAAGTTATTAGACAGCCGGGGCGAAGGCGTATATAATAATTTTGACCCGCGAAAACAGAAGAACACAGAGCAGCCGGCGTATTTCGGGAGAAAAATATATGTAAGTGGAAGAATAACGGCAGTTGGAGCTGTTCCGGCTGCCGTTGTTTCAATGGGATGTACGGAAGATGGACGTAAAAACACACAGTTTCAAATTAAACGGCAATCAATTAAAGCTGATTGCCATCGCAGCGATGGCGCTGGATCACTGCGTCGCGGTATTTGTGCCGCAGCAGATAGCCGGCCGCTGGATTTTGCGCATGCTGGGACGGATGGCTGCGCCGATTATGTGTTATTTGATCGCCGAGGGATATTGGCACACTTCAAACCTGAAAAAGTACATGGCTCGTCTTTTTGTGGTGGCGGTCATTTCTCATTTTCCCTATAATCTCTGTTTCGGATATGACGTTTGGCATTTCTGGGAGGCCACGGATGTGATGGTGGCGCTGTTTGCCGGCCTGGCGGCCCTGGCTGCCTTCGAGAAGAAGGAGCTGCCTTTATGGCTGCGTCTTTTCTTTGTTGCAGTCTGCTGTGCTTTCGCTTACTCCGCTAACTGGAATTATATTGCCGTGCTCTGGATTCTGGGCTTTGGCGTTTTCCATGGCGATAAGCGCAGGCAGCTTGCGGCTTTTACGGCGGTGGCCGGCCTTTACTTGCTCCAGCCTTTTATCTATGGAATGAATTTGGCATTCATATCTTATATACGCCGCTTCGGCGTTTTTCTCGTGATTCCTCTCCTGCTTGCCTACAGCGGAGAGAGAGGAAAGAAAAATAAATGGATCAAATGGGCTTTCTATTGGTTTTATCCGGTGCATTTATGGGTGATTTATCTGATCAACCAGTTTGTCTGAGAGAAAATTCCATTGGGAATGCTTTGGTATAAATTCCTCCGTTTTACAGATACTAGTTTCCATAACAAGCAGTGCAAAATGGAGGAAATTTTCATGAAAGCGACTGGAATTGTCAGACGAATTGATGATTTAGGTAGAGTTGTAGTACCAAAAGAAATCCGGCGCACCCTGCGGCTTCGGGAGGGGACTCCCCTGGAGATTTTTACGGATCGGGAGGGGGAGATTATCCTGAAAAAATATTCCCCGATGGCAGAGATGGGAGCCTTTGCAAAGCAGTATGCGGAGGCTCTCAACCAGACGACCGGCCTTACCGTGTGCATCACGGACCGGGACCAGGTTATCGCGGTGGCCGGAGCCAAAAAGGATATGCTGCAAAAGCCCGTCAGCAAGGCCCTGGAACAGATGATCCTGAACCGGGAAAACGGGGCGGCAGTAAAGGGCGAGAAAAAATTTGTTCCGCTCGTAGACGATGACAAGGAGGAATACACCGCCCAGATGATTCAGATCATCCTGTCGGCGGGGGACGCCATCGGCGCGGTGGCCCTGCTGTCCCGCGACGCCCGAGCAAAAATGGGTGATACCGAGCAGAAATTGGCCGCAACGGCGGCCAGTTTCCTGGGCCGCCAGATGGAGGCGTGAAGGGAGCAAAGAAGCGGCTGGGAAAAAAATACCGGTGCGGTTTTGGAGAACTGCATCGGTATTATTATAAGCGGATCCATATAAGCGTCACAATGCAGTCACAGCCAGAACGCAAGGCCGTGTCCACCTGATCTTGGTAGGGATTGGATAGCTTCGCAACTACTTTGCCATTGCGGGTAATATAAATATCCTCTGTTTCTGCCAGCAACAGATATTTGCTGAGGTTTATCTTTAATTCCGTTGCAGTGATTGACATGGGTATGTCAAGAGGGATCGTTATTTTGAAAGCCAGGAACAAAGATAAAAGAGGAATTCTGGTTTAATCCCGTGAGAAGAGGGAAGCCAGGGGATTGATCACCTGATAGAGGTCGTTGATGGCCCGGTTCAGGGTCTCAATATCTATGGCCTCCAAATTATTGATCGTGCCCTCAATATTGGCGTCTTTGAGCTGCTCTGTGATTTCCTGGGTGTTGGAGACGACCACATTCAGCTCGTTTAAAGTGGAAACGGCGCGGGGAAGCAAAGTGGCCAGCGAAATGACCACTGCGGCTACCAGACATAAAAACAGCAGCCCCAGGTTCCGGGTCAGCCGGCACTGCCTTTCCAGAAGGGCCTGCTGCCGTTTATTTTCTTCTTTTATTTCCTGCAATACGGATATCAGCTCGTTATGGTTTTCCATGACAAAATCTCCTTTCCTTATGTTTGGCCGTGCCTTTTGGCCATCTGGTATACCCGAAGGGTGTTTCCTTATGCTTGGCCGTGCCTTTTGGCCATCTGGTATACCCGGAGGGTGTTTCCTTATGTCTGGCCGTGCTGCTTTCATTGTGCAGTGCCGGGAGGAGTTTGTCAATCATTTTTGTGTTCCTTCTTTTGTGAAACCGTGCTATACTGAGGGAAAACAGAAAGAAAACGCCTGAACCGGCGGGGAGGCTTTATGGAAACAAAGAAGGAGAAATACACATTCGATGAGCTGAGGGAAATCATTGCCAGGCTGCGGGCGGAGGACGGCTGTCCCTGGGATCGGGAACAGACCCACCAATCCCTGATTCCCTGCCTGCGAAATGAGGCGGAGGAAGTGGTGGAGGCCATTGAAAAGAAGGATGAGGCGAATTTATGCGAGGAGCTGGGCGACGTCCTGCTGCAGGTGCTGATGCACAGCCAGATTGCGGAAGAAATGGGAGAATTTACCTTGGATGACGTGATCGATACGGTCAGCCGCAAAATGATTCGCCGCCATCCCCATGTCTTTGGGGACGCTGTGGCCCGGACGCCGGAGGAATGCCTTCGCCTTTGGGAAGAAATAAAGGCAAAAGAGCGGGAGACAAAGGCGAAAAACCCTTGACAAACATAGCGGTAACGAGTATAAATAGATAGCAGATAACACATAGAAATCTTATGTTTTAGGAGGAAATTATGAATAAGACTGAGTTTATCGCAGCCGTTGCAGAGAAGGCCGGTTTATCCAAGAAGGATGCTGAGAAGGCGGTCAAGGCTTACACGGATGTTGTGACCGAGGAGCTGGTAAAGGGCGGCAAGGTCCAGCTGGTAGGCTTTGGTACCTTTGAGGTGGCTGACAGACCCGCCAGAGAGGGCAGAAATCCCAGAAGCGGCGAGCCGATGACCATTGCAGCTTCCAGAATTCCTAAGTTTAAGGCTGGAAAGGCTCTGAAGGATCAGGTCAACGCATAATTGAGGACAAGCATGGAGAGGGCGGCTTTGGCCGCCCTTTTGCTGTAATTAAGGAAAGGCAATGCAGGAAGGAGACGGAAATGCGATTGGATAAGTTTCTGAAGGTTTCGCGGGTAATCAAGAGGCGGACGGTAGCCAACGAGGCCTGCGACGCCGGGCGAGTGAAGATCAATGACAGGCCGGCCAAGGCTTCGGCCGAGGTCAAGGTGGGCGACATCATCGAGGTGCAGTTTGGCAGCCGCCCGGTAAAGATCCAGGTGCTGAATATTCAGGAGACCACCAAGAAGGAAGAGGCAGGAGAATTATTTAAATATCTGTAGCCGAATCCGTTCTGATTTTGTCCTCCCGCGCATACAATGATGATGCATACGATAAGGATGCATACGGTAATGGCGCATACGATAAGGACGCCAGGTAACGATGCAGTGACGCCAGGGCCGAAAGGCTTTCGGCCCTGGGAGACGCAAAAGCAGGAGGATGAGAGTATGGCGTTGGAAGAAAAGGGAAGCCCTGCGGCCAGGGGGCAGAATCAGCTGCACCGGGTAAACTTAATCAACAGGGAGAGCGCGGCAGTGACCGGGGTGAAGGACGTTCTGGCCTTCGATGTGACGGAGGTGCTTCTGGAAACCGGAGGAGGGATGCTGAGCATCCGAGGAAACGATCTGCATGTCAATCGCCTGACCCTGGAAAAGGGCGAGGTGGACGTGAGCGGGAAAATCGACAGCCTGACCTATTCGGATGTGGGAACCTACAAAAAACAGGGGGAATCTCTGCTGGGCCGTCTGTTCCGTTAAGCTATGAGCGCTGTGATCACCGAGGAACTGCGTCTGCTGGGAGCCTGCATTCTTTTTGGGATGGGCATCGGGGCCGCTTATGAGCTGCCCCGTCTGTCGCGTCTCCTGTTCCGCCACGGCCGTCTTTGGACAGGGATAGAGGACCTTATATTCTGGGCAATGGCCGCAGCCGCGGTGTTTGGCATGATTCTGCGCACAAACGACGGTGCGATCCGCTGGTATGCCCTAGCAGGCTGCGTGGGCGGAGCGGGCCTTTACCAGGCTGTCTTTCACAGGCTCCTGGCATATCTTCTGACGCCTGTGGGACAAATCATCAAAAAGGTGCAAAATTCCAGGCGAAACCGGTTGAAAAGAGGGAAAAAATCCGCTAAACTAAAAGAAAATACGCAAGAAAAAGTGCAGGAAAAACTGCAGGAAAAAACCGGGGAGCCGAGAAGGGAGGTGCAGGATGGCCGGATACGCAAAAAAGAAGAAGAAAGGGAACAAGACGGCCATGCTGGGCATAAGCCTGGTGCTGTGCGCCCTGCTCGCCGTCCTGGGTTACCAGACCCTTCAGCTGCAGAAGAGAAGCGACGAGTATACCGCAAGGCTGGAAGCGGTGGAAGAAGAGCTTGAAGCGGAGAAAGACCGGGCACAGGAGCTGGAGGAAGAAAAGATTTATACCCAGAGCAAACAATATATTGAGCAGGAGGCGAAGGAAAAGCTGGGCTTGGTAAATCCCAATGAGATTATCCTGAAGCCGGAGGAATGACAAAGACAGCGGAAACGGCAAGTTACTGTAACAGTAACTATGACAGTAACCATGACAATGACAGTGGCTGTAACAGGCGGGGAGAAACAATCCCCGTCTTTTTTTGTCCCATTTTACTAAGATGTTTTTCAATAGACAATACATAACGTATTGACACCATGTTTAATATTTGCTATTATTAGGTGTGTTAACATAATGTCTTAACAATGTGTATATTTAGGAGGAAAACAGTAAGATGAAAGCGGTAAAGAGGATTGTTTCCATGGTCTGCACAGCTGCGCTGACCATTGGGATGCTTGCAGGCTGCTCTGCACCGGCACAGGAGACGACGGCTGCCGGTACGGATGCGCCGGCCCAGACGGAGGGAGAACAGGCCGGAACCCAAGCCCAGGGAGCTTATATCCCCGGCGCTTATACTGGCAGCGGCACGGGGATGCACGGTACGGTAACCGCCGTGGTCACCGTGGACGAGAGTGCGATTACGGCTGTGGAAGTGGACGTGTCCGTGGAGGACCAGGACAGAGTAGGAGAGAACGGAGGGGATACCCTGGCTTCCCAGGTGATGGAGGCCCAGTCCGCTGCAATCGACGGGATTTCCGGTGCGACCGTAACCTCGGATGCGGTGAGCGTTGCGGTGGAAGATGCGCTGAACCAGGCCAGAGGAAACGGAGGAGACGGTCAGATGACGGCTGGTACTTATACGGCGACCGCCCATGGGGCCAAGCATGACCTGACGGTATCGGTGACGGTGTCGGAGAACGTGATCGAAGCGGTCGAAGTGGTGGAGTCGGACGATTCCCCTTATATCAGTGAGTCGGCGATCAACGCCCTGCCGCAGAGGATTATAGATAAGCAGTCTGTGGCAGTGGATGGGGTAACCGGGGCGACCATGACCAGCTCCGCCATCCTGAGCGCCGTCAGCGACTGCCTGACCCAGGCCGGCGCGAATTTAAGCGATTGGACGAAAGCGACGGAAATCACCGCAGGTGAGGATGTTACCGTGGACGTCCTGGTGGTGGGCGGAGGAACCTCCGGCTCCACAGCGGCCCTGGCTGCGAAGACGGACGCAGCCCTTTCGGATACGGACAGCGGGCTGGATGTGATGATTGTGGAGGCCAACGGCTATATCGGCGGAAACATGGCCATCTGCGGCGGCTACATTGCCAGCTATTTCGGCACGGCCCTGAACGAGCAGACCGGCCAGTCCTGGGATCCGGACGAGCTGGTGGATTCCCTGGAAAACCTGTATCCCCAGTATAGCGATGTGATCAACGATACGTTGATGCGCAATCTGGCCGATCTGACGGATGATACCTTGAACGGGCTGATGGCACGGGGCTTCTATCTGACGGGGACGGACGCCTATGAGGCAACATCTTCCCGCCTGTCAGCCGATGGACCGGCTCCCTATACCTCGAGCACGGTAATAGCCGATCCGGAGACGGGAGAACGTTCCGGGGACAAAGGCTATGATATTTACGGCGGAGGCGCCTTCTTCGGCCAGTCTATGACCGATATCCTGAACGACGCTGGCGTAGAGATCCGCTATGAGACCACGGCTACCGGACTCATCATGGATGGAAATACCTGCGTAGGCGTCACGGTGCAGGATCACGAGCACAGCTACAATGTCTACGCGGACAAGATCATCCTGGCAACCGGCTATGCCGGCTTCGACGATGAGACCATCTCTTTGTACCTGCCGGAAGTGTACGGCAATGTGATAGGGGCGGAGACGGCCGCAAACCAGAGCTTTGCCCAGAAGCAGATCACAGGCCTGGGCGGCGAGGTCAACGATGTCCATGAGGCAATCAGCGATGGGCATATTGTCCTTGGCTATAACAGCACCCTTGCCCATTATGGCGAGGAACATCTTCTGTACAGCAGTATGCTGGGCATGTTTGTGAACACCGACGGTGAGCGCTTTGCCGACGAGACCGACCGCGGCGCGGGGATGGCGATGACCATCGCTGAGTTGGGCGGAAAGGCCTACATGATTTTTGACAGCACCCATGAAGGCGTTCGTTTCTATGACTTCCTGGCATCCAATGGGCTGGCTTGGACTTCCGATACCCTGGAGGGACTGGCGGAGGAGATCGGCGTTCCGGCAGAGAATCTTACCGCAACGGTGGAACAGTACAATGCGGATTATGAGAACGGCGGAGACACCGTATTTGGCACGGGCGTAGAGAATATGGCCCCGGTGCAGACCGGCCCCTTCTACGCTGTCCAGGTGAACGCGATCTCTACCGGCGGAATCGATATTGCGGTATATACCGATGAAAATATGAACGTGACGCTGACGAACGGAGGCGAACCGGTGGAGAATCTCTATGCCTGCGGCGGAGCCGGCTCGGGCAGCTACTTTACGCTGCTGAACATTGGCCTGGGTTCTCATGTGGTAGGCTGCCTGACCTCTGGCGTCTATGTGGGAAATATTGTCAGAGAGGCGCTTTTGAACCAATAAGCGGGAATCAATAAGCAGGAACCTATGGATTTGAATCCGTAGAACATAACAAACCAGGGCGTTTACCGTAAGAACCGGTAAGCGCCCTGGTTTGCTTATTTTAGAATTTGCAGAATCATGTTATAAGCCAGCTCATAGACAGAGGTTTCCTTTAAAGGCATATGAGCGGCCTTGCGTGCTTCAACCTGCACGGGAGTCAGATCCACATAGCGGTACATGCCGTGCATGAAGGGAAAGAAAATGTAAAGCATGCGGGTAATATCTTCTTCGCTTTTTTCGGGGAAGTATTTGGCAAAGCAGTCGTGCATCAGCCGGATTGCCTGGGAGAAGGCCTCCTTGTGGGAGAAGACGAATTCCCTGCGGCAGTTGGCTTCCCTCTCATGGAAATCGGCGACGGAAAATCGGAGCATCCGCTCGCGCCGGACCAGGGTGCCGGCGATGGCGTCGGCGAAACCGGAGGCGGTGAAGCTGTCGTTTTCGGCGAGAAGCTTCTGCAGGTCCTCGGCCCAGAGCAGGTATTCCTTCTGATAGGCGCAGATAAAGATTTCATCGATGTTTTTGAAATAGTTGTAGATGGTGGCGCGGGTAAAATGGGCGGCCTCCGCTACGGTCTTTATCGTTATATCGTTTAAATTTGTATGCGCATATAAGGCCAGAAAGGCTTCGAGAATTTCATCCCGTCGTTTTTCAATCAGCAAATCCGGGTGCTTTGGCATGGCTGCAGCCTCCTCCTTTCGTTTCGTGTATAAGTGTATCACATTTCCGGCCGGGTGGCCAGGAAAACCATCGGATTTTGCGGCCAAATTTATCCTGCCGGGGATATTCTTCGACAAAACACAGGATTCTTTTTCACTATAATAGATGTCCAGTGGATATGGAAGGAAAAGGGTGGACAGGCTATGAGAAAAATGAAGAATCTGTGGTTTGCCAAGCTGGTGGTCATTGTGTTTCTGGGGATCCTTCTGGCTGGGCTGGTGACGGAGAGCGTGACGGCGGTGTCGGCCGTGCAGGCGGTGATGTATTATTTTGTGCTGTATTTCGGTTATCGCTTCGGGGCGGGAAACGGGGCCTTTGCCGGTACGGTCTGCGGGGTCGCCGAGACCCTGCGCCAGCAGGATATGGCGCCTCTGGGACTGTTCTGTCTGATGGGGACTTTGGCGGGGGCCTTTCGCCGCCTGGGCCGGGTTCCTTCGGTCCTTGCCTTTTTCTGCGGGGCATTGGGAATCGGCTCCCTCTATGCCCTGGAATATATGGCCGGTTCCGTCCCGGAGATGACGACGGCGGCGGTTCTCTTCCTTCTGACGCCGCCGGAGCTTCTAAGAGCGCCGGAGAAGCGGGGGGAGCCGGACGGAATGGAACAGCTGCAGAGGTTTCGCCTGCTGGAGGCCTCCGCCTCCTACGGAAAACTGGCCCGTTCCCTGGCAAATACCAAGGAGGGGCAGAGAAGGATAAAGCCGGAGCAGGCTGCGGAGGCCGTGCAGAGGACCTCGGATATGGTCTGCGGAGGCTGCCGCCAGTGCAGTCTGGGAAAGGGCGGGGAGACGCCGGCAATCGAAACCGGCCTTTTATGCGAAAAATGGCAGGAGAGCGGCAAGGTGGATGCGGAGGCTTTTCCGGAGGAATTTCGGACGGAATGTCGCCGCCAGGAAATGTATCTGGAGGCCCTTTCGGACTGCATGGCCAATTTTGATTACGATGAGGGATGGAAAAGCCGGTTTTTTGAGAGCCGGGAGGCAGCCTCCCTGCAGTTTCGGGAGATGGAGAGGATGCTGCGGGAGATGGCGGACCGTATGGGCCGGGAGACGGATGTGACCGGGGAGTTTGAGAAAAAGGTGCGCCGGACCCTGCGCCGTTTTCACCTGAAGGTGGACAACCTGCTGGTTTTGGAAGGGGCGGGGGCCAGGCAGGAGGCCTATTTGACGGTCAGCGCCGGAGGGGAGGGCTGCGTTACCGTGAAGGAACTCAGCGAGTCCGTGGGCCGGACGATGGAAAGAAATATGCGGGCGGCGGAGGGCGGGAGAACCGTGGTGGGAAAGGAGCCCTGCACCATCCGCCTGGTGGAGGACACTTCCTTCCGCCTGCTGTCCGGCGTCGCCAGGGTGTGCAAGGACGATGAGGACATTTCCGGCGACAGTTTTTCCGCCCGCCTTCTCCCTGACGGGAGGATGATGCTCTGCCTGTCCGACGGCATGGGCTCGGGAAGGGCGGCCTTTTTGGAGAGCAAGTTTTTGACGGAGCTTTTGGAGGAGCTTTTGGAGGCCGGTTTTTCACCGGAGCGGGCCATCTATATGCTCAATGCTCTGCTGGTGGTAAAGGGGGACGAGCGGCCGGCCACCTTGGACCTGGCGCTGGTGGATCTGTATACGGGGCGGGCCCGCTTTTTCAAGCAAGGGGCTGTCAGCACCTTTATCCGCCGCGGGGGAGAGGTGCTCGAGATCGAGCCGGGTTCCCTTCCGATGGGGATGGACTGCGAGGCGGATCCGGTATCCGCCCATGGGCAGCTGCGGGACGGGGATATGATTGTGATGGTGACGGACGGCGTTTTGGACGCCTTCCAGGAGGAGGACAAAGAGGGGGCCCTGCGCCGCCTGCTTGCAAAGAGCACGACCCTCAATGCCAGGGAGCTGGCCGAGCAGGTGCTAAAAGGCGGCTGGTCGGAGGATCGGGAGGCAAAGGACGATATGACCGTGCTGGCGGCAGGGGTCTGGAAAAAGTGAAAGGTTGATTTTTTGCGTGAAAGTGGTTATAGTAAAGGTATGACAAGGTTGGCCGAAAACAGCCCGGAGGCGCGGCGATGGCAAAGAAGATGGCAGATAAAATGACGGGCTTTGTCCGAGCATATATAGAGAAGCATGATTTGATACAGACTGGGGATTCGGTCGTCGTGGGATTGTCCGGCGGGGAAGACTCGGTCTGTTTGCTGTCTGTTCTGCGGGAATTGGCGGGGGAGATGGGATTTTCCCTGCGGGCGGTGCACGTCCACCACGGGATTCGGGGGGCGGAGGCCGATGAAGACATGGAATTCTGCCGCAGGCTCTGCGGCGATTGGGATGTCCCTTTTGAAGGAATCCGGGTAGATGCGGCCGGGACTGCGGCCCGGCAGAAACGCTCTCTGGAGGAGGCGGCCCGGTCGGAGCGCTATCGGGTGCTGGAGGAATGCCGGAAAAAGGCGAAGGCACAGCGTATCGCCATGGCCCATCACCGCCGGGATGAGGCGGAGACGGTTTTATGGAATCTGTTTCGCGGGACGGGGTTAAAGGGGCTGGCGGGAATGGAGCCGGCAAACGGCTGCGTGATCCGTCCTCTTTTGGATGTGCCAAAGGAAAGCATCCGGGCCTATATGGAGGAAAAGGGTCTTTCCTGGAGGCTGGATTCCACCAATGAAGAGGAAGGCTGCACCCGCAACCGCCTGCGCCTGCGTCTCCTGCCCTATGTGGAGGAGGAGATAAACCGCCAGGCCGTCGCCCATGTCTGTCAGACGGCGCAGATCGCGGGAAAGGCCGACCGCTACCTGCGCGGCCAGGCGGAGAAATGGCTGGAAAAGGAGCAGGAGCCGGAGCGGAAGCAGGAATCGGAGCGGGAGAAAGCAGACGGCCGGGAAGAGAAAGGCGGAAAAATCGAGCCGTGCGGCCGGATCTGCGTCAGCGCCGGAAGGCTTGCCGGGGAGGAAGAAATTCTGCAGGAATACATTGTCCGCCTTGCCTGCGAGAGGATGGGGGGACTCACCGATATCTCCGCCCGCCATATAGCAGCGGCGCTCTCCCTTCTGGAAAAGCGGCAGGGGGCGGCGGCCTCCCGTGAGGTCAGGCTGGCCGGGCAGATCCGCGTCCGGCATTCTTACGGGCAGCTGATTTTTGAGAGGGGCGAGGGGGAGGCAGCCTGCCGGACGGAGGACTGGGCCGTCCCGGAGCCGCAAACCTATCCCGCCCGTATACGTCTGGGAGGAAAAATCGCGGAGCTTCAGGTTTTTTCTTATGATAAAATGCAGGAAATTCCAACAAACCAGTATACGAAATGGCTGGATTATGATAAAATAGAAAGACCGCTTATTTTTCGTAACCGCCGCCCAGGGGATTATTTTTATATGGCGGGCGGCGGAAGAAAAACGGTAAAGGCGTATATGATTGACCAGAAAATTCCGGCGAAGGAGAGAGACGGCGTCGCCGTGGCGGCCTGCGGCAGCCATGTGATGTGGATCGAAGGCCGGCGCTTGGACGAAGGGGTAAAAGTGACGGAGGATACCAAAGTCATATTGCAAATAAAAATGTACGGAGGAGAAGAAGATGGAGAAGATTCGGGTTCTGATTCCTGAGGAGGACGTGGACAGAAAGATCGGAGAGATCGGCGCTCAGATCAGCAGAGATTATGCGGGAAAGGAAGTGCACCTGATCTGCGTGCTCAAAGGAGGGGTGTTTTTCACCTGCGAGCTGGCGAAACGGATTACCGTGCCCGTCTCCCTGGATTTCATGTCGGTTTCCAGCTACGGGGATGATACCAAATCCAGCGGCGTGGTGCGCATCGTCAAGGATCTGGACGAATCGCTGAAAGATAAAGAGGTATTGATTGTGGAGGATATCGTAGATTCCGGCCGTACCCTGTCGTATCTGGTGGATATGTTAAAGGACAGAGGGCCAAAGAGCATACGGATCTGCACCCTTCTGGACAAACCCTCCCGTCGGGTGAAGGCGGTCCGGGTGGACTACACCTGTTTTTCCATCCCGGATGAATTCGTGGTGGGATACGGGCTGGATTATGCGCAGAAATACAGAAACCTTCCCTATATTGGCGTAGTGGAAGGAGTCGAATAAAGTTTAGCAGCGGAAGGAGATGCGTTTTTGGACAGACAGACAAGAAGCATGGGGAGCTTATGGGTGCCCCTGCTGATCATTATGGTTTTGCTGATGTTTTTTATGCGGGACATGGTGAACCAGACGCCCGCGTACACCAACCAGCAGTTTGAGCAAGCCCTGGAGAGGGAAGAGGTTCAGGCGGTGACCATTGAGCAGTCCGCCACGGTGCCCACCGGCACCCTGAATATTTACCTGAACGACGGCAGCATCGTGACGATGGCCGTGTCGGATGTCAATGCGGTGCAGGAAACCCTGGCCGAATACAATATTTCCGTGACGGTGGAGCCGGTTCCAGAGCAGGATCTGGGGTTCACGGTGGTGCTGCCGATCCTGCTGGGCGTGCTGCTGATCGTCGTAGGGATGATCACCGTGATCAGCCGGATGATGGGCGCCAGCTCCAACAGTAAGATGATGAATTTTGGCAAGAGCCGGGCCAGGCTTGCAAAGGACGCCGGCGAGACCAATTTGAGCAAGGTGGCCGGCCTCCAGGAAGAAAAGGAAGAGGTTCGGGAAATCATCGATTTCCTGAAAGACCCGCAGAAGTTTACGCAGATGGGAGCGAAGATCCCCAAGGGAATCCTGCTCGTCGGCCCTCCGGGCACAGGCAAGACCCTGCTTGCCAAGGCCATTGCAGGGGAGGCAGGGGTGCCGTTTTTCAGCATTTCCGGTTCGGATTTCGTGGAGATGTTCGTCGGCGTCGGCGCCTCCCGCGTCCGCGACCTGTTCGAGGAAGCGAAGCGGAATGCTCCCTGCATTGTGTTTATCGATGAGATCGACGCTGTGGCCAGACGCCGCGGCAGCGGACTGGGCGGCGGCCATGACGAGAGGGAGCAGACGCTGAACCAGCTCCTGGTGGAGATGGACGGCTTTGCGGTCAATGAAGGCATTATTGTGATGGCCGCGACCAACCGGGTGGACATCCTGGATCCCGCCATCCTGCGTCCCGGCCGTTTTGACCGGAAGATCGTGGTGGGCCGGCCCGACGTCAGGGGCCGGGAGGAGATCTTGAAGGTTCATGCGGCGAACAAGCCTCTGGGCGACGATGTGGATCTGGAGAAGATTGCCCGCACCACCGCAGGCTTTACCGGGGCCGACCTGGCCAACCTCTTAAACGAGGCGGCCATCGTGGCCGTGCAGGCGGGACGGCGGTTTATCAGCCAGGCCGATATCGAGAAAGCCTTTGTAAAGGTGGGAATCGGCACGGAGAAACGCAGCCGCCTGGTTTCCGAGGAAGAAAAGAAGATCACCGCTTACCACGAGGTGGGGCATGCGATCCTGTTTGAATGCCTGCCGGATGTGGGACCGGTGCATACGATTTCCATCATCCCTACCGGAGGCAGCGCAGCCGGCTATACGATGCCGCTGCCGGGCAAGGATGAAATGTTCAACAGCCGGAAAAAGATGCTCCATCATATCATGGTGTCTTTGGGGGGACGGATTGCCGAGGAGCTTGTTTTCGATGATATTACGACCGGGGCGTCCCAGGATATCAAGCAGGCTACGGAGATTGCCCGTTCGATGGTGATGGAGTACGGCATGTCCAAAAAACTGGGCCTGGTGCATTACGGCAACAACAGCGAGTTTGTCCTGGGCAATGAGCTGGGGCACACCAGGGATTACGGTGAGACCATCGCCACGGAGATCGACGCTGAAGTAAAGCGGATTGTCGACGAATGCTACACGGAGGCAAAGAAGATCCTGGAACAGCATAAAGATGTGCTGGAGAAGGGCGCGGCGCTTCTGTTGCAAAAAGAGAAGGTAGGAAGAGAAGAGTTTGCAGCATTATTTACGACTGCAGACCAGGGATAAAAGTAAAACTGCACAAAACGAACATGTGATTTTTGTAAAGTTTGTGCACACTTATTTGGGGAATAGTGCTATACTAAATAACGTAAAACAACCCCCCCAATACATTAGTTTTACAAACCCCATAAAATGAAATACCTTCTCCTAAATCGGACAGCAATCCATATTGCTGTCCCTTTTACTATCTATGGAAAGGATTGAAGAAAGGTGTATGGGAGACTGTAATGAACAGGGAAGCAATCTTTTGTGACGAGACGGAAGACTACCGGATGCCGTTGGAGCCCATGGCTGGGGAGACGGTTACCTTCCGGCTGCGTGCAGCCAGAGGGGACAGCCTGCAGGTCCGCCTGGCGACAGACAGGGGGGAACACAGGCTGGAGCGTGTTTCCAGTGAGGGAATGTTTGATTATTATGAGACTTCCTTCCCGGTAGGGGAGGAGCCTTTCTGCTACTGGTTTATCATCGGGGATGGAAACGAGGAAGCGGAATATAACCGGCTGGGATTTCGGGAGAGAAGGGATGAATCATCCCTGTTTCACGTGACGCCCGGGCGAAAGACACCTGTCTGGGCAGAGGGGGCGGTGATGTACCAGATCTTTGTGGACCGCTTCTGCGACGGCGACCGCTACAACAATGTGCGGGACCGGGAGTACCGCTATGTGGGGAAGGACGCCGAGGCCGTGGAGGAATGGTACGATATGCCGGAGCCCTTTGATGTGCACCGCTTTTACGGCGGCGACCTGCAGGGCATTCTCGATAAGCTGGATTATCTCAGCCGGCTGGGCGTCGAGGTTTTGTACCTGAATCCGATTTTCGTCTCCCCTTCCAACCATAAATACGACTGCCAGGATTACGACGCGGTGGATCCGCATTATACCCTGATTGCCAAAGAAGGGGATTACACCACCCGCGTGACCGATCCGGCCAATCTGGAGGCCTCCAACGCTTTCTTTGCCGCCTTTGTTAAGGAACTGCACAGAAGGGGGATGCGGCTGATCATCGATGGCGTGCTTAACCACTGCGGTTCCTTCCACAAGTGGATGAACCGGGAGAAGATTTACCGTCGTCAGGAGGGCTATCCTGCCGGGGCCTATGAGTCGAAGAGCAGCCCCTATCACAGCTATTTCAGCTTCTCGAAGGATGAATGGCCGGACAATGACAGTTATGAGGGCTGGTGGGGATATGAGACCCTGCCGAAGCTCAATTATGAGGGCAGTGAGGAATTGTGGAAGGACGTCCTGCGCATCGGCCGCAAATGGGTATCCGAGCCCTACGGGGTGGATGGCTGGCGCCTGGATGTGGCGGCGGATCTGGGGCACAGCCCGGAGACCAATCACCGGTTCTGGAAGGAATTCCGCGATGAAGTGCGTAAGGCCAATCCGGAGGCTCTGGTTCTGGCGGAGCATTACAGCGATCCCTATCCGTGGATCCGCGGGGATGAGTGGGATACGGTGATGAACTACGGGGCCTTTATGGAGCCGGTGACCTGGTTTTTGACCGGGATGGAAAAGCACAGCGACAGCTTCCGCCCGGACCTCTTAGGCAACGGGGAGGTTTTTTGGGATACGATGCGGGAAAATATGCCGCGGCTGGGAGGCGGCCTTCGGATTGCGATGAATCAGCTGTCCAACCATGACCATTCCCGGTTTTTGACGCGGACCAACCGGACCGTGGGCCGGCTGGCCACGGCGGGGGGCGATAAGGCGGCCGAGGGAGTGCGCTTCAGCTCCATGTACCAGGCGGTCGTGATGCAGATGACCTGGCCGGGAGCCCCGACCCTTTATTACGGGGATGAGGCCGGGCTCTGCGGCTGGACCGATCCGGACAGCCGCCGGCCCTACCCCTGGGGCTATGAGAATACCGGGCTGATTTCCTTCCACCGGGCAGCCATCGCCATGCACAAGAGCCACCGGAGCCTGCGAGCCGGTTCCCTTCACGAGCTGGTCTGCGACGGGCCGGTGATCGCCTATGGCCGGAGCCTGGGGAAAGATCGGGTCGTTGTAATCGTCAATGTGGACGAGGGCTCCCGTCTTGTCTCGGTTCCCATCTGGAAGACCGGGGCGGATCCGGAGGGCGTCTTTGTCAACCTGCTGAAAACCTCGCCGGTGGGCTTTGACCAGATTCCCGATGAATTTACCGCTGCAGGCGGCATCCTGCAGATTCGGATGGTGGGGCAGTCCGCTATTGTGCTGGGGGAAAAGACGGAGGCGTGATTCTCTTCCGGTGCATTCTATTTTAATTTTCACAGCAGGGCTTCCAGGAGGCGCTATTGCCTGCGGAGGCTCCTGCGTTTACGGCGCGGTCTGGAGTAAAATCCAGGCCGCGTTCGTAGTCCCGGACCTGGGCCCGCAGTCTTTCGTACTCCTGGCGCAGAACCTCTTCGCCGCGTTCCGTCAGAAGGTAGCTGCGCCGCCGCCCTTCCACCTTTGTCTCCCGGATAAAGCCGGCGCTTACAAACTGCTCCAGCAGGTTGTACAGGGTGCCGGACCCCACATGGACCCGTCCGCCGGTCATGGCCGGAATCTGTTCCAGCATATCGATTCCGCAGCATTCCTGCCTCAGGCAGAGGAGGATATAAAACATCTGCTCTGTCAGTGTCTGAAATTTTTCTCTTGGCATAGTCTATTTCTCTTTTATTTCCTTTCTACTATTTGTTTTGCCTGCTTTTCAACCTGTTTTAGCCAGGGATTTCTGGTGAGCGCTGTTCTCTGTACTGATTTCAGTCCGAAATTTAATGGAACTATTAAGATAAACGTTATAAAATTGCCGGTATAATCATGCCAAACAGCAGGAGGATCAGAAGCAGGCCAAGGCCGAAGGAACGGCCGAGGTTCTGCCAGCAGGAAACACCGGCCTTCCGCATTCTGCCCTGCCAGAACGAAAGAAAAAGGATGATGAGCAGGAGGCCTCCGCTTAGTACGGCCGTCCCTGCCAGGCCGAGGGCCGCAGTTAAATAGACGGCGACAAGGAAGAAAAGAATCGCATAGCAGAAACAGAAGGCAAGTTTTCCCAGCCTGCTAGTCTTTCTTTCCAGGAATATGCCCTGGCGGGCTGCTTTTCCGGCCCGGTATATCCAGGCGAAGGCGGAAAACAGGTCGGCGAGAAGCAAAATGCTGCAGAATATCCAGATCACCAGCCAGAAGAAGGACGGATCGGCCAGGTGCTGTGCAGGGGTGAGGGTCAGAGTGCGCCGAAATCTCCGGGACGAAAAACTTGCAAACAAGACGTAAGCTTCCGGAAGGATCACGCCCCATAGGAGAGCGTTTCGGACGCACCGGTATTGGGTCAGGGGATCGGTCTCAATGGGGACGGGAGCCGGGCTTTCGTTGTAAAAAAGATGCATGGATTTCCACCAGGCGGCCAGGCGCCAGCCGTCCTGGGAGCAGTATTCCAGAAAATCCTGCTTCTCCGCATCGTTATCCGGGTCATATGCGGTGTAACCGGCGAGGTAGACGACGGAAAAATGCAGGGGCCTGGGTTCGATGCGCCGGTAACGCCAGGAAAAGCCGCTTATCCCTTCCACCAGCCAGCCCTGTGCCGCCATCCGTTCCGCCTGCTCCCGGATTGCGGCCGAGTCAAAGAGGGAAGAACGGGAAAAAATGCGAAATTCACGTCGGTGCTCTCTCATGAATCCTCCTTTCCGGCAAGCTTTCTGCCAGAGTCTGCCATTCTGTCTCATATCTCGAATATCGAGGTTTCTAATTCCAGTATAATCTCGATATTCGAGAATGTCAACCACGACCTAGTGAAGAGAGGATATCCAGGAAGGAGATATAATCCGTGGCTCCAAGTAGGGCGGAGGCATTTTTAGGTTCGGAAAAGAGTTTGATTAACAGATCATAGAGTTTCCAGAACGGCTCGCGTTCTGCGGGACGGAAGGCAAGCAAAATCAAGAAATTTACGCGATCCTGGCCCCAGGGCATGGGAGTCTTGTTCAGCAGCAGATAAATGGAGCTCTGTTTCACGCAGTCCTCGCACCGATGGGGGAGGGCCAGAGTGCGGCAAAAGGACGACTCGCCGATTTCCTCCCGGCGCAGGATCCGCCCTTTAAATTCCTCCGTTACGATTCCCTCCCTCTGCCATTCGCCGCAAAGCGAGGATAAAGCGGCGTCACGGTCGGAAAAGGCATGTCCTATCCGGAAATACTGCGGCGAAAGGTATTGTGTAAAATAGCCATACAGCTGGCGGGAGTAGGATTCCAGCTTGATTTTGCGGATTTCTTTCCGGATCCGACGGTAATCTTCCGATTTTGGAAAAGGGGCAATCGTGACGACATGGGGGAAATTGTCCGATGGCACCACCGAGACGATGAGCTCGGTGCAGCCGGACAGCTGTTCCAGATCCAATGTCTCAATAACCCTGTGCAGAACGATGGCGTTTCCCAGACGCGAAGTCAGTTCCAGAGACAGATCCGCTGCAATATGGTAATAGCTGGGGCAAACCAGGGTGCAGGGAACCGGATTTTCAAACAGGATCTGCCGGTTCAGGCGCTGGGCCAGCAGCAGGACAAGAAAGCCAATCTCCGAGGGGTGGGGCTCCGTCTGGAAAAGGCGGGAAAAATCCTCCAATATTCCAAGACAGATATCATAAAGCTTTGGATAGGATAACCGCAGGTTGGGATACAGGGGATTGGGGGTATACAGCCGCATTTTTTGACGGACCAGCACGCGCTGAAAGAAGGCGGTGAAAAGCTGCGGGAAATCCTGTGAAGAATAATCGGCGGGGATATACCGGCCGAGGGCATTTAACGTTTGCAGAGCATAATCTTGAATGGAGGAATCCTGTGGGGATGAAGGCCCGCCGTTTGCAGCTGTTTCAATGGGTTTGCTGGAGTCTGTTTTCGAGATAAGCAGGGCAGCCAGATATGCAATCTCCCATTCATTATAGGCGATATCACAGAGAGCGGACAGCAGGCCGGCCAAGGCTTTGGCGGCGGAGAAATCCCTGAATCCGTGAAGCTCCAGCCCGTCCGTTTCGCTTAAGGCCATCGACTGTCCCGCGTGAATCTGCTGTACCTGCAAGACGACGTGCAGCAGCAGGTCGTACTCCGCATAGCCGTTTGGCAGCAGCCCGTATTGCTCCAGGACGGTATGCAGCGATTGGGCGACAGCCAATACGTCGTATTCGGGAAAGCAGCCGGCGATGAAGCGCAGGGAAAGAAATTCCGTTTCCGTAGCCTGCATAATCAAATGGGCGCTCAGGCGGCGTTTATCGCTTTGGCGGCCTTCCAGCACAAGAGTATCGCGGCTTCGCCTGAGCCGCAGCTGATAGGGCTTAAGCTGGGGCTTTAGCGCCTGAAAGTCTGCCTCCAGCGTCCGGTCGCTGACAGACAGATGAAGCCCTAATAAGGTCAGGCTGACCTTCCTCCCATACAGGAGCTGGCGCAGGATATAGGAACAGCGCTCTTCCGGCGTCTGCGGCAGAGAACGTTCCAGGCTGTAGAACGGCCTCTGGTTTGCACCGGCGGTATTCCAACGGTAGCCTTTCCGGGAGGTTAGGATCAGGGGAGAGGGGGCGTTTTGATTCACTTCTTTTGCATAGTTTTGGACGGTGCGCGTGGTGGTGTGCAGGTAGCTGGCGATCTCCTGGGTGGAATGCCATTCATCATTGGATGAAAGGTAGGAGATAAACAGCTGAAGATTATTGTGCTTCATCCAAGGACTCCCTTCGTAAACATTGAAAAAACAATTATAGTATAGCAGATGATTAGGCAGAATGCACATGGTTTTTTCTGCGTACAGAGAAAAAAGCATGAATTTACACCAAATTTCTTTCCGCCTATAATGAGGATACTAAGCGATGTACACCGCAGAAACATATTCAAACGTATCAAAATGCATTAGGAGATAGGAGGTATTTATGAGCAAGCAGAGAAAGATTGCGGAAGCGGTGCTGGAGCTGGTAGGCGGCGCGGAGAACGTGCAGGACGTATTTCACTGCATGACGCGGCTGCGGTTTCGGCTGAAGGATGATTCCGGTATTTCATTGGATCATTTAAAGAAGGTAGACGGGGTTTTGGGAGCCCAGTTCGCTCAAAATACGCTGCAGGTGATTATCGGCCCGGCGGTCGACGACGTTTACCGGGAATTGATTGAAATCAGCGGGCTGAAGCCTACCGTAAAAATTGAGGAGAACCTGGACGGAGAGCTGCCGGCCCGATCCTTTTCCATCAAACAGATACCGGGAAACATCATTAAGACCTTTTCCAACTGCATGGAGCCTTTGGTTCCCCTGTTCGTTGCACTGGGCATGTTCAATGTCGTTGCCGCTGTCATAGGACCGACCATATTGAACCTGGTTTCCAGCGAGTCCGATATATATAATAATTTCTACTATGTGGGCCAGGCCATCATCTATTTCCTGCCGGGATTCGTAGCTATCACGGCCTCCCGCTATTTTGGAACCAATACCTTTGTTTCGGTTACCCTTGCGGTGCTGATGCTCTATCCGGATCTGGTCACGGCCCTCGCTTCGGAGACGGGGTTCACCATTTATGGAATTTCGGCTCCGAATGTGAGCTACAGCGGCCAGCTGATTCCGATTTTGCTGGTGGTCTGGGTGCAGAAGTATGTGGAAAAGCTGCTCAATAAGGTGATACCGGACGCCCTGAAGGTTCTCGCCGTCGCTTTCCTTACCATTGCCATCATGCTGCCCCTGCAGTTCTGCCTGCTGGCCCCTCTCGGCTATAATATCGGTTCCCTGCTGGTCAATGTGGTGCTGTGGCTTTATAATGTGGCGGGCCCGGTGGAGACGATGCTGGTCTGTGCCTTCATCCCTTTCCTTACGGCGCTTGGAATTGGACGTCCCGTCTTCTTTGCCTGCCTGAATGTCCTCCTGAGCACAGGGGTTGAGTACGCCTATATGCCCATCGCCATGGTTCTAAATAACTTCGTTGTAATGGGCATTGCCGCCGGCTATACGATCAAAACAAAGAAGGCGGACAACAAAAAGCTGGGCGGCACCTGTCTGGTGGCAAGCGTTCTGGGCGGCGTATCTGAGCCGACTCTCTTTGGTATCCTGCTGGCCAATAAAAAGGCTTATCTGCCCACAGTGGTTGGGGGAGCGGCTTCTGGGCTTTATCTGGGTCTGATGCATGTGGGCTATTACCAGTTCGGCCCCAGCAATATACTTTCTGTCCTGGGCTTTATGGGCGGCGAGGGAAGCGCCAACTTTATCAACGGCTGCATCGCCGCAGCCATCGGCTTTGCCGTCACGTTCATCATGATGCTGGCGCTTTTCCGGGATGAGGAATGAAAACGCACAGCAAAAAAAGCAGGATTTTGCCTGCCAAATAAGCCTGACATATGGGCCTGTTTATCAATAAGTTTAGATAAGTTTATCAAATATTGAAGGGAGAAACAGTTATGAACAGCAAAAAAATGATTCTTGCAAATATTGGTTCCGGTTCATCTTACCTGCCGGATATTGTCGAGATGCTGATTGAGCGCAAGGAAACAATGCAGGTGGCGGAATGGAGGCTGATGGATATCGATGCGTATCGGCTTAACTGCACCGGGAAATATGTGCAGAAGATGTTCGCCGACGCCGGGATGTCCACGAAGGTTACGCTGACGCTGGATCTGGAGGAGGCTGTGAAGGACTGCGATTTCGTCATTACCACCATCCGCCCCGGCATGTCCGACGGCCGCAATTTGGACGAGACAATCCCGTTCAAGCATGGGCTGATCGGCCAGGAGACGACGGCTCCCGGCGGCATGATCATGGGCTTTAAGACCATTCCCGCCATGCTGGAGATTGCCCATGCGATCAAGCGGGCGGCGAAGCCGAGCTGCTATCTGATCAACCTGGCCAACCCCTCCGGCATGATCGGCGAGGCGCTGGAACGGCACAGCGATATCCATTACGCCTGCCTCTGCAACGGCCCGACCGTTATCCGCAAGGCGATGCAGGCTATTTACGGCCAGGAGGATCCGAACGACGTCTTTGTCCAGGTTACCGGTTTGAACCATTTGATCTGGTGCAAGGTGTTTGTGAAGGGGGAGGACGTGACGGACGACGCCTTTGAAAAGCTTTTGGACTGGTCCGCCGACAATATCCCCGCCCTGCGCCGTGAGTTCGTCGAGCCTGCCCTGGAAAGATTCATCGGCTATATCCCCATGGGCCCTTACCTTGAATTCTATTATGACTTTGATACCAACTTCAATGACCTCCAGAACTATTCGGGCAACCACTGGGAGTCGATGCTGGAGCATGTGCGCAAGCACGTCGGCGACGTGTGCGACGACCTGGTTATGCCGGAGAATGCAACCCGCGCCGAGTGCGTCAAGATAATTGAAAAGCGTACCTTTGAGCTGTATGAGAAGCTTGATCCCAGGGCTTACCAGCTGGCCTGCAATACCCGCGGCGGCAAGGGCTACGGCGAAGCGGGAATCACCCTGATTAACGCCCTGTGGAACAACACCAATGAAGTGTTCAGCCCCGATGTGGCGAGCATGGGCTGCATCCAGGAATTTGACCCGCGCTGCGTCTGCACGACGACCTCCCTGGTTAATGCCTCCGGCATTCATCCCATCTGCTTCCCGAAGCTGCCGGGACATATGATGGCTAAAATCTATGCGGCCAAGGAATATGAGAAGCTGGCGGTGGAGGCTGCGGTGACCGGCAGTTATCATGCGGCTTTGGAGGCTCTGGTCTGCAACCCTTTGGTCAACAGCTACTATAAGGCGAAGGGCGCTTTAAATGAGCTGCTGGTGGCGGAAAAGGAATGGCTGCCCCAATTCGCTGAGGCGATTGACGCCCTGGAGAAAGGGGAGGAACCGAAAAACTGATGGACGGCCAGAGGATTGCGGATATTCACCACCATGTCTTTCCGCCTGAGAGGCCGGTGCACCGCTGGGATATCGATACGGACTGGCGGGATATGCAGGACTGCGGCGTGACGGATGTTATTCTCTCCTGCCCCCTGGAGACGGATCATGCGTTTGCCCATCAGATGAATCTCTTCCTATCCCGCCAGGTATCGGAGAATCCGCGGCATTATCGGATGCTGGGGGCCCTGGCTTATGACGATGTGCCGGCAGCCCTGGAGGAAATCGCTTTTGTGATGGATGAGCTTCATGCCGCAGGCTTTGGCATCAATACGCACAATGGGGCCGTTTACATGGGAAATGACAGCCTGAACCCGATTTTTGAAGAGCTGAACCGACGCGGGGCTGTGGTTTTCCTCCATCCCTGCCATCAGCGTGCGCCCGGCAACGAAAAAATATTGTTTACCGGAAATGACTCGGTCTATGAATATACCTTCGATACCACCCGTGCGGTAATGGATTTTGTCTTCCAGGACAAGGTGAAACGCTGGCCCCGGATTCGTTGGATCCTGGCTCATGCGGGCGGAACCATCCCGTTCCTGGCCCATCGGATGGCGATATCCGGACGCTGGGGATGCATCCGGCAGGATGAAGAGGAAATTCTGCGTGCATTAAAGTCCTTTTATTATGACCTTACCCTGAATGCGGCGGAGGAAAATTACCGGTTCATGAAGCAGTTTGCAGGGGCGGATCATCTTTTGTTTGGGAGCGACTATCCTTCGTGTGACAAGACAATCCTTGCGGACAGCCTGCGTGCGCTGCAGGAGACGGAGGCGTTTACACCGGAGGAAAAATGGCAGATTCTGTATGGAACGGCCAGCCAGCTCCTAGGTTGAGCATAGAAGGACGCGGTACCAAAGTCATGGCCTGGAAAGCTGCGGCAAAAACGACTATAAAAAACAGGAATTCGGCATTAAAAAGTCGTAAAAATCAGGAAAAATTTCCAAGAAATTCTTGACATTTTTTCTTGAGACTGTTAGAATGTAGACAAGAGGCAAGGATGGTTCTCCTTGCCTCTTTTGCTCCACAGGGAATGTCATAAAACCTGTTAATCTCATACCTGCGGCCGATCACACCGTGGGCATGTCCCACCTAAGATGAGGGGGAGAAGCTATGAAAAAAATGCGAATCAAATTTACGTCATGTGAGCAGGTGCTACAGTTTATTGACTGCGTCCAGGGGCTGCCGGGAGAGTATGATTTGGTGGAGGGAAAAAACGATATTGATGCGAAATCGATGCTGGGCGTTTTTTCGCTGGACTTTTCCAAGGCGCTGACCCTGGTAGTGTACGACGACGAAGAGTATCCATGGGTCATGGACAAGCTGGCTGCATTTGAGTTCAAGGCTCCGGTTTTTCAGCAGATCGGATAGGCGGACAGCCTCATAACGGGGAACAAAATCAAAAGATACGCATAAGAGGGATACACCCGAACAGAAAAGCGGGTGTATCCTTTTTATATAAGGTTATATAAGCCGCTGCGTCAGTTCGGTTGTCTTTTTCCTTAGTATGATGTATAATGAATATAACAAAGCGGCAGACAGATATAAATTAAAATCAAGAGGGGGGATATAGCCGAAATGGAGAATGGAGGCATGAATATATGACTTTATTAATGCGTGATCAGGAAAATCTGGAAAAAGGCAGAGCAGAAGGCCGTGCTCTGGAAAAGAAAAAAATTATATTAAATATGCTCCAGGAGGGTTTTGACACAGCACGGATTATGCTGCTTGCAGATGCCACGGAGGAGGAAATCGAAAGCTGCAGAGCAAATATGTAAGATACCAGGGTCAAAACAACTTTTGCCCCTGACATCATATGTGAGCAGGTAAAAATATACGGGAGGACAACAGAAAATGAACCATACGGAAGAGATCCTGTACCGCGACAGGAAAGGGACGGACTGCAATAAATGGGATAGCCTGGAGGATCGGTTCGGGGCGTTCGATTTGATTCCGCTGTGGGTGGCGGATATGGACTTTGAGGCGCCGGCCTGCGTGCGGGAGGCCCTGGCGGCCTGTGGACAGAACGGTTTATTCGGCTATTACCGGGTGCCGGAACGGTACTTCCAGGCCTTTATCTCCTGGGAGAAGAAATATCACGGCTATGAGGTACGCCGGGAGTGGCTGCGCTACTCCCCCGGCGTGGTTGCCGCCCTCAACTGGCTGGTGCAGATCCTGACCCAGCCCGGCGACGGGGTAGGCGTAATGACGCCGGTATACTATCCTTTTATGAACGCGGTGAACGACAATGGGCGGACGCTGGTTGACTGTCCGCTGCTGGAGGAAAAGGGGATCTACCGGATGGATATGGAGCGTTTTGAGAAGCTGGCTGCCGAAGGGCGGATGAAGCTCTTTATTCTGTGCTCCCCGCACAATCCGGTGGGGCGGGTCTGGACGGAGGAAGAACTTCGCGGGCTGTTGGACTGCTGCCGGAAATATGGGATTTATGTGCTGGCGGATGAAATTCATCATGATTTGATCGTGGGAGACAAGCCCCATACGGCTGCGGCAGCGGCCGGAGATTACAGCGATATGCTGGTGACGGTGACGGCGGCCAGCAAGACCTTCAATCTGGCAGCGCTGAAAAACTCCGTGGTGGTGATTCCCGATGCTAAGGTACGGGAAAAATGGGACGCCTTTACCGGACGGCTCCATGTGACGGACGGGGGAATGATGGGCTACGTGGCAGTGGCCGCCGCCTATGAGGGCGGGCGGGACTGGCTCGATGGCGTCCTTTCGATTGTGAAAGCAAACGCCGACTGCCTGCGGGGGATTCTGGCAGAGGGTCTGCCGGAGGCAGTTATGTCCCCTCTGGAGGGAACCTATCTGGCCTGGGTTAATCTGGCGGCATATGTAAAGCCTGAGGATATGAAGCAGGTGGTGCAGGATGAGGCGAAGCTTGCGGTGGACTATGGAGATTGGTTTGGCGGGGCAGATTACGCCTCCTTCATTCGCATCAACCTGGCCACCAGCGAAGAGAACATCCGCCGGGCCGGGCAGCAGCTGTGCCGGGCCGTAGAGAAATACCGGAAAGCGCAGGAGCAGAAGCAATGAAATTTTTGCTGACAGCTGTGGGGAGCAAGTTCATTCACAGCAATCTGGCTGTCAGAAGCCTGCAGGCCTATGCCAAAAAGAACGGCAGAGGCGGGCAGGTGGAGACGGCGGAATATACGATCAATCAAAATACGGGAGACATTCTGGCGGATATTTACAGACGCCGTCCGGACGCGGTGGGATTTTCCTGTTATATCTGGAATATCCACACCGTGCGGACGCTGGCGGCGGACCTGCATCGTCTGCTGCCGGATGTGGATCTGTGGCTGGGAGGGCCGGAGGCCTCCTATGACGGGGAAGGGCTCCTTGGGGCCCTTCCTTTTGTGCGGGGCGTTATGGTAGGGGAGGGGGAGGAAACGTTTCTCCGCCTGCTTGGCTGTTATGATGAGGGGGAGAGGTTCGCAGAAAGGCTGGCGGCGACGCCGGGCCTGCTGTTTCGGGACCCCAGGGACGGGGAACTTCGCCGGACAGGAAAGATGCCTGCCCTGAATCTCTCCGACCTTCCCTTTGTGTATGAGAGGGAAGAGGGGGAGGAGGAAAACAAAATTCTGTATTATGAGAGCAGCAGGGGCTGCCCTTTCTCCTGCAGCTATTGCCTGTCGTCCCTGGACAAGACGCTTCGGTTCCGGGACTGGGAGCTGGTGCGCCGTGATTTGGATACATTTCTTGCGCGGAGGGTCCGGCAGGTGAAATTTGTGGACCGTACGTTTAATGCAAGCCATGCCCATACAAAGCGGATCTGGAGTTATCTGGCCAGCCGTGACAACGGAGTAACCAATTTTCACTTCGAGGTATCGGCGGATCTGCTCGACGAGGAGGAACTTTCCATCCTGGGTCAGATGCGCCCAGGCTTCGTACAGCTGGAAATCGGCGTGCAGTCGGTAAACCCGGAGACGCTGAAAGTCATCCGCAGAAGAACGGACCTCCCTAAGCTTGCTGAAAATGTGAAGAAGATCGCCGCCGGAAGAAACGTTCATATCCATCTGGATTTAATTGCCGGCCTTCCCTGGGAGGATTATCCGAGTTTCGGCCGTTCTTTTGACTGGGTATACGCCCTGGGGCCGGAACAGCTGCAGCTGGGATTCTTAAAGGTACTGGCGGGCTCGGCCATGCAGCGGGAGGCAAAAGAGTATGGCCTTATCTGGGGAAGCGAGCCTCCCTACGAGGTGCTGCAGACCGGCTGGCTTTCTTACGAAGAAATCTGCCGCCTCAAACAGATTGAAAAGGTGCTGGAAATATATTATAACAGCGGGCAGTTTCCCATGGCCATGGAAAGGCTCGCCGGATACTTTTCCTCTCCCTTTAAACTCTACGAAGAGCTGGCCGATTTTTATGACAGGGAGGGCTTGTTTCGGCGAAGCTTAAGCCGGACGCAGCGCTTCGAGGCCCTGTGGAAGTTTCTTTCGGCCCAGCCGGAGCGGTTCGGGCTGCAAAAGACTGCCTGGCGGGAGATTCTGACATATGATTATTATCTGCGGGAAAACGCCAAGGTTCGGCCGGCGTTTGCACCGGACGACAGCTGGTACCGCCGGGATATGGGGGACTGGTACGTAAAGGCCCTGGAGGAAGGGAAAATTTTCGCCGATTACACGGGCTGCAGCTACCGCCAGCTCCTGCATACGACCCATGCCGAGGTAATTTCCGAGGATTTTTCACAGAATGGACAAAAAAACCTGATACTATTTGACTACAATAAGCGAAGTGCGCTTACCGGCAATGCGTCGGTTCGCCGTTTTCCGTTCCCGTACAGGGACGAAACAGAGAAAGGAGAGTAGCCGCCATGATGAATATGCAGAACAAAAAGACCAGGAGGATCGTTACCGGCGTGATTATCGCCGTGCTGGTAATATCCATGGTTCTGCCGATGATTCTCAGTTATCTTATGTAAGAGGCTTATACCACTCTGGTCTTCGCTTATGTGACCAATTCAATACGATTTTATGACAAGAGTATTACATTTTTGGCAGACGCTTGAAAAATCAAAGATTTCAGGTAAAATGGTACTGTGTAACTTTGGCATGCTTTTTGTAAAGAGGAGTTTGTAATTTATGAAGATGCATAAAGGCGTAAAGCTTTTGGCCGCGTGTCTGGCCTGCGCCGTGCTGGCGATAGCCGGGAGGGCGTACGCAGCCTCGGGAACGGGGCAGGGAGCGGAGCCGGTGATAGCCGACGGGGTGTTTATCGGACAGGTAGACGTAAGCGGAATGACAAAGCAGGAAGCGGAGGCTGCGGTGGAGGCTTATGTGGATTCTCTTACCGGCAGCGATCTGATTCTTTCCTTTAATGGACAGGAGAGCAGGGTCAGCTTTTCCGAACTGGGTTTTTCCTGGGACAATCCGGCTGTGGTAGACGAGGCCGCGGCCCTGGGAAACAGCGGGAATATCCTGGAGCGATATAAAGCAATCCGCAATCTGCAGAATCAGAATGTAACCCTGGAGCTGGAATATTCCTGGGACGACGACGCCCTGGAGACCTACCTGCAGGAGCAGGCGGACGAGATGGAGACGGAGCCGGTGGAGGCTACGATCACCCGGACCAGCTCGAACAGCAATCCTTTTGAGACGACGGAGTCGGAGACCGGCCTTACCGTAGACATTGCCTCCACGATCAAGGCGATCAAAGAGGCGGTGGCCGCTGGCTGGAACGGCGGCGACCTGGAGGTAGAGGCTGTGGTGGAGGTGGTTGAGCCCCGGCTTACCACGGAGATTGTAGAAAGCATCCAGGACTTGCTGGGCGATCACTATACCAATTATAATCCGGCGGAGATAGACCGCTCGCAGAATCTGATCAACGGCACCGGCTTTATCAACGGCGTCGTAATGCTGCCCGGCGAGGAGATGTCCCTGCACGATTATCTCTACCCCTGCACGGTGGAGAACGGATACCGCAGCGCCATCGCCTATGCGGACGGCGGCTATGTGGATTCCATCGGAGGCGGTATCTGCCAGATTTCCACGACGGTGTATAATGCCGTCCTGGAGGCGGAGTTTGAGGTAATCAGCCGCTATCCTCATTCGATGACGGTCAGCTATGCCGACCCCGGACTGGATTCCGCGCAGGCGGAGTCTTCCGGCAAGGATTTAAAATTTTCCAACAATACGGATTACCCGGTTTATGTGGAGGCCTGGGCCAGAAACGGCCGTCTGTATGTGGCCTTCTGGGGTACGGAGACCCGCCCGGAGAACCGTGAGGTAGAATATTACAGCGAGTACACGGAGACCTATGTTTACAGCGGCCAGGTGCAGACCACCTATGACCCGAACCTGCCCTACGGCACGGTGACCGGCGTTCAGGGTGAGTATCCGAGGGTGACCGCCACGGCTTATAAGAGAGTGATTGTGGACGGAGAAGTGGTCAGCGAAGAGGTTATGCATACCGATACATACAGGGCTTCCATTGCCAAGCAGACGATTGGCACCGGAGGGTTGACTGAAGAGGAGTATCTGGCCGGCGTACAGCCTTCTGGCGAGACGCAGGCGGAGACCCAGGCACAGCAGCAGGAGCAGCAACAGCAGCAGCAATCTACTACGCAGGCTCCTGCGGAGACGACGACAGCCGCGCCCACCGAGACGACGACTGCGGCGCCTGAGACGACTGCCCCCACCGAGTCGGCGACCCAGCCGTCTGCGGAGACACAGCCGTCCTCCGAGGCAGCGACAGAGCCGTCGAGTGAGGCACCGCAGCCTGCGGAGACGGCGGCCCCTGCCGCTGACAGCGGGACGGGCGGGGAAAATGGCGCAGCATAAGAAAAACGGAATCGCCGCCGCAGGGCATCTGACTGCGGCGGCCTTCCTGCATACCGCAGCGGGAACGGACAAAGCTGCGGAAATAAAGATATAAAAAGGGACAAATGTGAAAGGAGAAAGACATATGTCGGGGATACATTGGGGAAAGCTGCTGGCCGGATTTGCTTTGGCTGCGGCGGTTGCCTCCTTTGGCGCAGGCCAGGCCTATGCGGCGGAGGAAAGCGGCGAACAGGATAAGGATACGGTGATTGCGCAGGGCGTCAGCATTGACGGCATTGATATAAGCGGAATGACCGCGGACGAAGCGAGACAGACGGTGGAAGAGTATGTGGACAGCCTGGAGAATGCCTGGCTCGATCTGACTTTTGCAGGACAGGAAGGGGAGGAGGAAGAACGGCTGCGTTTTTCCGACCTGGGCTTTAGCTGGGACAATCCGGAGGTGGTGGATCAGGCGGCCGCCCTTGGCAATACCGGCAACCTCCTGGAGCGCTACCAGGAAATCCGCGATCTGGAGAATGAGAACGTAGATTTGTCCATAGAATATTCCTGGGACGATTCGATCCTGCGCGAGTTTTTGAATGAGCAGGCCGAGGAAAGGGATGCGGAGCCTGTGAATGCGACCATGACCCGCAGAGGCAGCGGTTTTGAGGTGACGGAGTCGGTCACCGGCCTTTCCTTAGATGTGAACGCGACGATAGAGGCGGTAAAAACCGCCATCGAGACGGATGGGCTGCACGGACAGGATGTGAGCCTGGACGCTGTGGTGGAGGTGACGGAGCCGGAACTGACCACGGAGATGGCCGAGTCGGTGCAGGATATTCTGGGCGAGTATGACACGCCCTACAATCCGGCCGAAACCGACCGTACCCAGAATCTGGCGACGGCCTGCAATTATATCAACGGCGTAATCCTGCTGCCGGGCGAGTCCCTGTCTTTCTTTGACTATCTGTATCCGGTGACGGCGGAGAGAGGATATAGGGGAGCCGTGGCTTATCAGGGCGGACGCTATGTCGATTCCCTGGGCGGCGGCCTGTGCCAGGTGTCCACCACCTGCTACAATGCGGTTCTTCTGGCGGAGCTGGACGTATTGTCCCGTTCGCCTCACAGCATGACGGTTTCCTATGTGGAGCCGGGGCTGGATTCCGGACAGGCCTGGTCCTCCGGCAAAAACCTGGAGTTTGCAAATAACACCGATTATCCGGTCTATGTGGAGGCTTGGGTCTCCGGCGGCACTCTTTATATCGGCCTCTGGGGCAAGGAAACCCGGCCGGATAACCGCACCATCCGTTATGGCAGCGATGTGACGGAGGAATGGCCTTACGCCGGCCAGACCGTTTACGAATATGACCCTTCCCTTCCCTATGGAGTTCAGCAGCAGACGCAGGGAGAATATCCCAAGGCGACCGGCCATGCCTATAAGGAGGTCTATATCGACGGGGAACTGGTCAGCAAGGAATATTTAAGCGATGAGGTCGATATCTATCGGGCGACGCCCCGGTATGTATCCATCGGCACCGGCGGGCTGACCCAGGAGGAATACCTGGCAGGAGTCCTGCCGGAGGGAATGACCCCGGAGCAGGCCGCGATCGCCCGCGGGGAGGCGCCGGCCGAGACCCAGCCCGCCCAGTGATCCTTCTTCCCGGCGGATGGCTTCCGGCGGCGCAGCCGCCAACCAGCAGATAAAAAACAGACAGACACAGGATAAGTAATCAGGGATCAGAAGCAATAAAATGTAAAAGCAGAGGAGTTATTGTGATGAGAGGAAAAAAACTTGCAGCAGCATGGTTTGTCCTCGCTGTCCTGTGTCTGACCGGCTTTTCCCGGCTGTGGGGCGGAGAGGCGATGCACAGCCAGGCGGCCGGGAGCCGGAACGAGAACCAGAGCGAGAGCCAGAGAGGCGAGGGCCGCGCGTATCAGGAACGGACGGCAGACGGGCAGACGGGAGAGAGCCGGGCCGCCGGGAACGGGGAAACCGGGGAAGCGGCACAGGCCGGCGACGGGACGGGAAACGACCGCGGCAGGATTGCGCGCGGGGTAAAGATCGGCGAAGTGGATGTGGGCGGCCTGACGCAGGAAGAGGCGAAACAGGCCGTGGAAGAGTATTTTGCGCCTTATCGGAATGGTACGCTTTGCCTTTCCATCCATGGGGAGGAGGCGGAGATTGGCTTTGGCCAGCTGGGAATGAGCTGGGATAATCCCGAGGTAATCAGCCAGGCAGCCGCCTGCGCCCGTTCCGGCAATCTGCTGGAGCGTTATCGGGAGGAAAGGCGTATTGAGAGGGAGGAGGAAGTCCTCCCCTTCGCATATTCTGTGGAGGATGGATTGCTGCTTGCCTGGGTGAACGCCCAGGCGGAGGAACACAATACGCCTGCGGTGGACGCGGCGATTACCCGAAGAGGAGGCAGCTTCACCGTCACCCCTTCCGCAGACGGCTTGTCGGTAGATGTGGAGGCTACTTTGGAAAGGATCCGCCAGGAGCTCACCGGATATCAGGGCGGAGAGCTCCGGGTGGAGGCGGTGACGGAGGTGCTCGAACCGAAATATAAGGAAGAGGAGCTTTCGCTGATCCAGGACTGCCTGGGCGAGCATTCCACTTCCTACAATGCGGCCAGCGCGGACCGCAGCCAGAACCTGGTCAATGGAACCGGTTTTATTGACGGAGTGGTGCTTCTGCCCGGCGAAACCTTATCCCTCTACGATTATCTTTATCCCTGTACCGAGGAAAACGGATACCGCTCGGCCATTGCCTATGTGGACGGGGGCTATGTGGATTCCATCGGAGGAGGAATCTGCCAGATTTCCACGACCCTCTACAATGCCCTGTTAAAAGCGGAGCTCAAAGTCCTGACCCGCTCGCCCCATTCGATGACGGTCAGCTACGCGGAGCCGGGCTTTGATTCGGCCCAGGCCGAGGGCAGCAAGGATTTAAGCTTTATGAATTCCACGGAGTATCCGGTCTATCTGGAGGCCTGGGCTGTGGACGGAGAACTGCATACCGCCCTGTGGGGCAGGGATGACCGCCCGGATAACCGGGAGGTTGTCTATTACAATGAAATCATCAGCCGGGTAAGCCCCGGCGATCCAATCTATACGGAAGATCCTTCCCTCCCGGCCGGAACGACGGTGACCGACCAGCAGCCCTATGACGCCATCAAGGCGGCCCTGTATAAGCAGGTGCTGATCGACGGCGAAGTGGTGGAGACCACCCTGCTTCACACCGACCGATATCGCGCTTCGCCGGCTAAGATTCGGGTGGGAACCGGGGCCCCGGCGGAATCGCCGACAGAGGCCCCGGCCGAGGAGACGCCGGCGCAGTAAGACAGTTTCGGGAAGGATGGAGAGGCAGCGGAACCCCGCGGCTCTCTGTCCTTTCCGAAAGGGCGGGAGAAAGAGAAAAAACAGGACAGAAGAGATGGAAGGAAAAAGGATGGAGCTGGTGATGGGCGGATATCTGGCCCTGGAGGGGACGGCGGCCGCCGTGAAGCTGGCGGAAAGTAAGCTGTCTGTCCGCCTGCCGCAGGAGCTTTTGGAGGCTGCGGGAGAACTTTGGGAGGAACAGAGCCGGGCGTTTCGCCGTTTTGCTGCAAATCGGGAGCCGAATGAAGAATACGGCTCGTTTTACTATATAGAGGAGGGAGAAAGCCTCTTTCATGGGCTGTGGCAGCTTTCCCTTCTGTGGAAGACCGGCTTTCACGCGGATCTTCTTCGTCTCCCGCTGCGGCAGGAGACGGTGGAAATCTGTGAATGTCTGGAACTAAACCCCTATGGGCTTAGAAGCGGCGGCTGTCTGTTGGCCGCCTGTGAAAACGGAGGCCAGCTGGTGCGGATTCTCCGGGAAAACGGCCTTGCCGCCGGGGTGATCGGGGAATTGACCGATAACCGGGATAAGCTTTTGACACATGGACGGACCACCAGCTGCCTGAATCGTCCCGAGCCGGATGAACTGGAACGATGGGCGGCCGGTGTGATGCAATAGATTAAAAAGAGGAAAGGATGGGCAGGTATGAGAGAAAAAATTCTATGGATGCTGGAAAAAAACAGCCGTATTGATCTGAAGGAGCTGGCGGTGATGCTGGGCACCGACGAGGCGACGGTGGCCAATGAGATCGCCGAGATGGAGAAGGAGAATATTATCTGCGGCTATCACACGATGATCAACTGGGAAAACACCTCCGAGGAAAAGGTAATCGCCCTGATTGAGGTGCGGGTAACCCCCCAGCGCGGGATGGGTTTTGACAAGCTGGCCGAGCGAATCTACCGCTATGAGGAGGTGGAGACGGTCTATCTGATGAGCGGCGGCTATGACTTTACCGTAATCCTCGACGGGAAAACTCTGCGGGAGGTCTCGCGCTTCGTATCGGAGAAGCTGGCGACCCTGGATTCGGTTCTCAGCACCTCCACCCATTTCGTATTGAAAAAGTACAAGGAGCATGGAACCATTTTGGCTGAGAGACCGAGGGATGAAAGGATGCTGGTGACGCCGTGAGAAATTTTCTGTCTGATAAAAGCGTGGGCTTAAAGCCCTCGGGAATCCGCAAATTTTTTGATATCGTAAGCGAGATGCCGGACGCCATCTCCTTAGGCGTGGGCGAGCCGGACTTTGATACGCCCTGGCATATCCGGGAAGAGGGAATCTATTCCCTGGAAAAGGGGAGAACCTTTTATACTTCCAACGCGGGCTTAAAGGAGCTGAAGGTGGAGATCTGCCGCTATCTGAAGCGCCGCGTTCATCTGGATTACGACCCGGATCACGAGGTATTGGTGACCGTCGGCGGCAGCGAGGCCATCGACATTGCGATGCGTGCCATTTTAAATCCCGGCGACGAGGTGCTGATCCCCCAGCCCAGCTATGTGTCCTATGAGCCCTGCTGCATTTTGGCCGACGGGGCGCCGGTGATCGTGGAATTAAAGGAGGAGAATCAGTTCCGCTTAAAGCCGGAGCAGCTGCTGGCGGCCATCACCGACCGGACGAAGATTCTGGTAATGCCCTTCCCTAATAACCCCACCGGCGCCATCATGGAGAGGGAGGACCTGGAGGCCATCGCCAAGGTTCTGATCGAGAAGGATATCTTTGTTCTCTCCGATGAAATTTATTCGGAGCTGACCTACGGGCAGGATCATGTGTCCATCGCATCGATTCCGGGAATGAAGGAGAGAACCCTTGTGATCAACGGCTTTTCCAAGTCCTATGCCATGACCGGCTGGCGCTTGGGCTATGCGGCCGGGCCGGCGGATCTGATTGCGGAGATGATCAAGATCCATCAGTATGCCATCATGTGTGCCCCTACGACCAGCCAGTACGCGGCAGTGGAGGCCATGCGCTATGGGGACGGCGACGTGGCAAAAATGCGGGAGGCCTACGACGGCCGCCGCCGTTTCCTGCTCCACGCGATCCGGGAGATGGGCCTGCCCTGCTTCGAGGCCAGGGGGGCTTTCTATGTTTTCCCCAATATCAGCCGTTTCGGGATGAGCAGCGAGGATTTTGCCACCCAGCTTCTGCAGGAGGAGAAGGTGGCCGTGGTGCCGGGGACGGCTTTCGGCGACTGCGGCGAGGGATTTATCCGTATTTCCTATGCCTATTCTCTGGAGAATTTAAAGGAGGCGCTGGGAAGGGTGGCCCATTTTGTAAACCGGCTGGACAGCAGGCAGGGCGGTGCGCCCCATGCTTAATGTCGTTCTCCATGAGCCGGAGATTCCGGCCAATACCGGGAACATCGGCCGCACCTGCGTGGCGACCGGTTCCCGCCTGCATCTGATCAAACCCCTCGGCTTTTCGCTGGACGAAAAGCAGTTAAAGAGGGCCGGTCTCGATTACTGGCCCCATTTGGATGTGACAGTCTATGAAAATTTTGAGGATTTTCTGTCCCGCAATCCGGGAGCGAAAATATACATGGCCAGCACCAAGGGGCATCATGTCTATACGGAGGTTTCCTATGAGCCGGACTGCTATCTGATGTTCGGCAAGGAAAGCGCCGGCATCCCGGAGGAGATTCTGCTGGACTATGAGGATACCACCGTGCGGATTCCGATGAATGCGGATATCCGTTCCCTGAATCTGTCCAATTCGGCAGCCATCCTGGTTTATGAGGCCCTGCGCCAGCAGAACTTCGCCGGAATGCAGACGGAGGGGCAGCTGCACCGGCTGCACTGGCAGAAAGGGTGAGGAGATCAGTCCAGCTGCACCAGTACGCCGCAGTTGGGCTGATCAATTTTTACAGGGGCCGCGTTCATGACGATCAGGCCCTTTTCATAATTGAGGGTAAAGAAAGTCAGCGTGCATTCCTCATAATTGATGCTGCATACGTGCTGCTCATCGGGAAAGAGGATGAAATCCTTCGGATAGCGCCCGCTGACCGGCAGGGAGAAACGGGGGGTCAGAAGGCCGGTCTCCGGATCGCGGTCCAGCATCCCCAGACAGTTGTCCCCGGCGCTGGTAAAGAGCAGGTGCTTTTCATCGGAGGTCAGATCCAGGTGGAGGGCTGCCGTCACGGAGCTGCTGGGGCTGCGCTTGCCCACCGTGGGGATTGTCTGCAGGCGGCAGAATTCCGGATGGGTGCCGCAGTCCTTATAGGAGTAGGCCGTGATGGTGTTGGCCATTTGAGAGATTACATACAGGAAACGGGCGTCGCGGCTGAATACGATCTGGTTGGGGGCGGACTGAATATCGCAGTGCAGGATGTGGGCCACTTCCAGCTTGCCGGTCTCCTGGTCAAAGCGGAAAACCTTGATATTGTCCAGGCCCAGATCCACCGAGCAGAGATATTTGCCGTCGGGGGTGAAGCGGACGCAGCTGATATGGGGCTGGGAATCGCGCTCGGCGATGCTGCCCATCCCCTGGTCAAACATCCAGCCGGTGATCTCCCCGACCGAACCGTCCTCGCGGATGCGAAGCACCGTGGTCTTGCCATCGTGGTAGCCGGCCACCGCAATATAACGGCCGGAAGGATGGATATCGAGGAAATGCCCTCTCATGCCCCGGATGGAGGCGGCGCCGATTTTTTTGAGACTGCCGTCTGCGAGAATCTGAAAGCTTACAATCCCCTCGTCTGCGATGGAATACAGATAGCGATGATCTGCCGACACGATCAGATGGGAGGAATTATCCACGTCCACCTCCTCGCGCTTGCTCATGGAGTTTTTTTCCGTATCCACGTCCAGGATCGTTATGCCGCGGCTATTGCCGATATACGTGTAAGAGCCGATATAGGCTACATATTTGCTCATGGTAATTGCCCTCCGTATTGTCTGTTGTCTGAAGCCCGAATAAACATCTAAATTCCAACAATTTTATCATAGCACACCTTGGAGGGAATGTTAAGGCGTTTTTTCAGTGGAAAATCTCGAAGGAAATCTTGAAGGATAGGTGCGGCAGGGCTATAATCTCTTAACAGAGAGATTGACAATGGATAGACGAGATGGAGGGAGAAATGAAATACTTGTTGGGAACAGTGGCTCATATATTGGGCGTAACAAAGGGGACAGTCCGCAACTATGAAAAGCTGGGATTGATTCAGTCGGAGCGGGATCCGCAGAATAATTACCGGTATTACCGGTTTGAGGACGTGGACGAGCTGCGTAAAATCCGCTCTTTTCGGAATATGGGATTTTCGTTGGAGGAAATTCGGGAGTTAATGGCCGGGGGCGATCTGGAAACGATAGAGAGAGAACTTGCTCATAAGAAAAAGGAGCTGGCAGAGGAAAAACGAAAGCTGGAGATCCAACTGGAGAATGTGGACAGTGTAAAAACGCGGCTGGGTCTGCTGGAAAAGGTAGGAGAGATTACTAGGGTGGAACGCCCTTGGCTTTTTTGGATACCAGCGGAGGGGGAGGACGAAGATGAACAGGGTGCTTGGACGGAGGCAATGCCGGATACGTCGATTTCGCCGCTGTTTGAGAGGAAAGACGGCAAGATGAGAGCTAGAGTCGGATTCTGTGCCGAAAAGGAAATCTTTTACCGCAGAAAGCTGCCGGGCGGCAGATATTTACGGGAATTTTCCCCCTGCCTGTGCGCCAGACAGGTTATTGCCTATCATGCCCCGCAGAATGACATATATGAGGAGGAAATTTTTGAAAAAATGAAAAGCTATCTGTGTGACTGCGGGCTGAAGGAACCCCAAGAATTTATTGGACGAGGGATCTTTACCCTTGGCCAGGGGGAGGAGAGAACTTTTTATGCAGAAATATGGAGTCCGCTTTAAAAAATAAAAAAATCCTCTTGACTGTACAACAATTGCATCCTTTAAAATAACCTTGTTACAAAAAAGACAAGAAGAGGAGGGAATGCAATGAAGAAAAAATTATGGGCTCTTGTATTGGCGGCGGCGCTGCTGCTGTCTGCCTGTCAGACGGAGACCACGCAGACACAGAGCCCTGAGACACAGGGAACACAGGCGGAGGAAACAGATGGACAGGATGCGGCGGAAACGGAGGCCGGAGCGGAAGCGGAGGGAACCGCAAAAATGGCTCCTGGTTCCTACACTGGCTACGGTTGGGGGTTCTCTCTGGTGGAGCAGCTGCCGGTAACGGTCACAGTAGACGAAGATAGGATTATCGATATCGAGGTGGCGCAGGATAATGCGGAGACCGCCCCGATTCTGCAGACAGTGATCGACAATATGATTCCGGAGATGCTGGAGTATCAGAGCATATCAGTTGACTCCGTGACCGGAGCCACTCTTTCTTCGGCTGCGGTGAGACTGGCTGTCACCGATGCCCTGACACAGGCTTTGGAAGCCGGAGGGGGATCAGCCTCTGATCTTTCCCCGTTCAGACAGACGGTGGAGAAGACGCCTGGCGAGACCCAGACCATTGACGTGGACGTTCTAGTCGTCGGTATGGGCGGAGCGGGAACAGCTGCTGCCATGCGTACGGCGGAGCTGCAGAGCGAACAGGGAGAGGTCAGCGTGCTGGCCATCGAAAAGACGGCTCGATACGGAGGAACCTCGGCGTTGACCACACAAACCATGGCTATCAATCCGAAACAGCTGGAGGCAGATATCAACAACGGAGAGGATTGGGTGGATCTGGATGCTGTGCAGGAGGCGAGAAATAATTCTTTTACCGGCTTAGCGCAGGTGCCGGAGGTCTCTCCTTTCTGGGATCTCTATCTGGAGCATTCGGGCGATGTGCTTGACTGGCAGATCGGACATGGCTTTATTTTCGGCGAGCCTACGGAGGGCTTTTTCGGCGACGGTCAGCTGGTTGTGTACAACTATGGAGGAACCACCGGAGACAATAAGGCGGAAATTGCTACCTACTTTGACCAGATGGTGCAGGATTATGTCGATCTGGGCGGGGAATACATGCTGCAGACGGAAGGGTATGAGTTGATCTACGATGAGGAAGAAGGACGGGTAACTGGAGTTAAGGCGCATAGTATGGTGGACGGCACCGAATACGTGATCAATGCCAAGGCGGTTATCCTAGGCACAGGCGGCTTTGGTGGTGACGCGGATCTAGTGCGCAGCTACAATTCCAACGGCTATGCCTACCGGATCATCGGTTCTGTCCAGAATGACGGCAAGATGCTCAAATCCGCCTGGGAGCTGGGAGCAGGGAGCTTCGGTGATGAGACGGGAATGAATATTCATAATGCGGCCCCGTCGGTTATCCTCAATGAATTCCCTATCGTCCATATCGAGGGAACGGATTCCTGGACGGGCCGGCCGGCTACCTATTCCATCAATGATATTCCGCTGTTCCTGGTGACCAATATGGATACCTTGTTTGTGGATGGCAATGGCGCTCGCTATGCCAACGAGGCCAGCATGTGGCCCTGGTGGCAGGGAGGCGAGCAGTATTACAGCATTACTACCGAGGCACGGTTGACGGAGATCATGGAGGAAGGATTCACCCATACCAACACAGGTTTGTTTAAAAACCACGGTTATAATACCTTCCCGCTCAATACGCCGATTCCCGAGATGTTTGATGTAATTGAAGCAGGCATCGAGGCCGGTTGTATTGTTAAAGCGGATACTTTGGAAGAACTGGCGACAGCGCTGGGAATGGATCCGGCAACTTTGACGCAGACAGTGGCCGATTATAACAGCTACTGCGAGACAGGGGTGGATGAGCAGTATGGAAAGGACGCACAGTACCTGTGCAGCTTGGGAGATGAAGGCCCGTACTATGCAGTAATCGGGGAGGCGTGGAATTACAGCTCCTCTGGCGGCCTTTACATCGACGATACCTTCACGGTTATGATGGATGATTTAACGACCCCGATTTCCGGTCTGTATGCCACAGGCACAGACGTATTGGGCTTTGTTCCCAGTGCCTTCGGCGGAGACGCGCAGGCATGGTCTTATATTTCCGGTTATTTTGCAGCGGAGAACGCGATGGAATATATTGCGGCGTTAAACACGGCAGAATAAAAAAGGAAAATTCCTGCATAAATACATGAGGACAGCCGCAGCAGATGTGACAGCCCCGCAGAAAAGGGCAAGCATCCGGTGCGGCTGTATCTTTCTATTGATATTGGCTGGCCTGGGCCTCGTAGAGCTCACGGTAGACGCCGCCCAGCCGGATCAGCTCATCGTGCGTTCCATCCTCAGCGATGCGGCCTTCATCCATAACCAGGATGCGGTCGGCCAGCCGGGTGCTGGACAGACGGTGGGAGATAAAGAGGCAGGTTTTGTCCCTTGCGATGCGGCCCATCTGGCCGAAGACCTCCTCTTCGCTGCGGGGATCCAGGGCCGACGTCGGTTCGTCCATAATCACCATCCCGCCGCCGTGGCAGACAGAGCGGGCCAGGGCAATTTTCTGGGCCAGGCCGCCGGAGGGAAGGACGCCGTCTTTTGTCAGGTTCTGCGAAAGAAATGTGTGGAATCCTTGGGGTAGATTTTCCACCCAGTCCAGGAAAGCCAGTCTCTGCGCCGTTTCCCGGAGAGCATGCAGGTCCTCTTCGCGGATCGAGATCTCCGGCCGGCAGAGGATGTTTTCGTCGATGGGGAAGGGCAGAAGCTGAAAGTCCTGGAAGGTGGGAGCCAGCAGCCGGTAATAGTCGGCGCGGGGAATCCGGCGGATATCCACGCCGTTTAGCAGGATGCGGCCCTGCTGCTGGTCATAAAAGCGGCACAGAAGCTTGACGGCTGTGGTTTTGCCCGCCCCGTTTTTCCCGACCAGGGCCACCGTCTCACCGGAGCGGATTCGGAAATGGAGGCGGGAGAGACTGTTTGCCTCGGCGGAGGGATAGCGGAAGGTCACATCGTCGAATTCCCACTCCAGGACGCCCTGGGCGGCCTGGCGCAGGCATTCCTGCACCTGCGGGGAAAGGGATTCTTCAAGATATTCTTCAAGATATTCTTCAAGAGATTCTTCTGCAGGTCTCTGCTTTTGCTGCGCACCCTTTGGCCGCTCCAGATACAGATAATCCAATAGAGGCTCGATCAGGATCGCCCCGGTAATCAGCAGATTCGCGTTTGTGATCACGGAATTCAGGCTCTGGCTGAACTGGCGGCAGGCGCTGTAGAGCATGGTGAAGGCGCCGACCGTCAGAGAACCGGCGGCCAGCAGGATTCCCAGGACGGCAAACAAAACGGCTGTTTCCAGTTCTACCGCGGCAGCGGCCAGGCCGTTTAAGGCTCCGCTCTTGGTAAAATAGGAATGGTTGATTTTCAGGATCCGGTCCATATTTTCCTGAGCACGGCTCAGCATGAAATCGATACCGCGGAAGATTTTCAGATCCTTGGCGTAACGGAAATCATAGGCAATCGTGCAATAGTAGCCGAATTCTCGGTTTTCCGGCACGCTTCGGCGGGCATTGTCTTCCTCCAGCTTTTTCAGACGGCTCATGCAGGGCAGGGTCAGAAGACCTGCCGCCAGCAAGAAGGGGAGCAGATACCATAGATTGCTCAGGATGACGGCGCCGGAGCTAAGGAGGGTTATGGCTGCGCTGCCTACGGCCTGTATTGTTTCATTCCAGCCGGCGATGCCGTCCAGACCGAATTTTCCCCTCTCATGGAGATCCATCGTGGATTTTTTCTCGCTGACGGCCAGAGGAAGGCGGGAGGGCTTTTCTCCCATCCATTCTTCCATTTTCATGGTAAAATCCGTTAATTGCAGGGCGGTGTGCTTTTTGCACAGGGCCTTGCCGGCCGTGCCTGCAAAGCTGCCTCCGGCCAGGATGACGGCCAGGATAAGGAGGCGGGGGAGACTGCGTGCTCCGGTCAGTTCATCGAGCATCAGCCGGGGGATAATAATGCCAGGCAGGGGCGTCAGGCCGGTGACCAGGCAGGAAAGGATAATCCAGCCGGGCAGGCTGGGGGTAAGGCGGCGCATCAGCCGAAAAATTTCCCGCAGTTGTTTCATTCTGTCTGTCCTCCTCTCAGGCTTTTGGCGTATTCCATGCGGCAGACTTTTCCGCAGTCCTCTTGGTAGTTTTCCTGATAGTATTTGGCTTGTATCTCATAGAGCTCTGCGTACAGGCCGCCTGCTGCCGCCAGCTCCTTGTGCGTGCCGTATTCCTGAATGGAGCCGTTTTGCAGCAGGGCAATATGATCGCAGAAATGTGTGCTGGCCAGGCGATGGGAGACAAAGAGGCTGGTCTTTCCGTTGGCCATCCGTCCGTATTCCTCATAGAGCTCGCGTTCCGCCAGCGGGTCGAGGGCCGCGGTGGGCTCATCCAGAATCAGGATGCGGCTGTCATCCTGATACAGGGCCCTGGCCAGGAAGAGGCGCTGGCGCTGTCCTCCGGAGAGATCCGCCCCTTCGTCGTCCAGAATCCGAAGCAGGGAGGTTTTCACTCCCTTTTTCAATCCTGCCGCGATGCGGTCCATACCAGATTCCTTTAGCACCCGGTTCAAGAGAGCCGGCTCATCCTTCCCCAGACAGATGTTATCCTCTACGGAGAAGGGGAAGACCATGGCGTCCTGAAAAACAGCGCTGAGATATTTCATATAGCCCTCTTCCGGCATATTCCAGATATCCCGTCCGTCCACGGTAATCCGTCCCCCGGTGGGGCGGTAGAAGCGGCATAAAAGCTTGATCAGCGTACTTTTGCCGGAACCGTTTTCCCCGACCAGGGCCAGCCGCTCGCCGGGGCGGATCGTAAGGTTTATGCCGTTTAACACCGGCTTATCGCTTGATGGGTAACGGAAACTTACGTTTTCAAAGCGAATTTCCGGGCCGGCGGACGGTGCGGCGGCTGTCGTTTCGCCGACGGCTGAAACAGCCGCTCCAAGAGCTGGAGAATGCACGGCGGCGTCTGCCTTTTCAGAGGAGGCTGCGCTGCCGCCGGAGGGGGAACTGCCGTCAGGGGGTCCGGCCTGCCCCATGACCTGCTGATATACGGAGAACTGGGCGCTCTCCTTATGGATTTTGGCCATATCGGTCATGGCCTGATTGGCCAGGGTGACGAAGGAGATCAGGCCGGAGCTATAGAGGTAAAACTGGGAAACGTCGATATCGCCCCGCAGGAAGGCGAGGATCAGCCAGCCGTACAGAAAGGCGTCCCGTGCCAGATCGAAAAGGGCTGCCGCCGTTTCCATCGTGAACATCTTGGCAGAGAAGGAGCGGACCAGGGTCAGGCTGTCTTCGTGATAGCGGTTGATATAGGACTGGATGAGGGCGTAGAGGCCGTAGGAGCGGATATCCTTCTGATTCATCGGTTCCGAGGCGTACTGAAACAGAGTGCTTCTTTTCCGATAGATCGGCAGGCTGTTTTCCCAGAGGCTGTACTCATGGCCGGAGGCCCGGTGGCGCAGCCAGAAGGTCAGCAGGGTGAAGGCAAGGAGAAGAATCATAAGCGGAGCGGAAAGAACCGAGAAGATTCCCAGAAAGGCCAGGCTGGCGAAAAGTTCTCCGGCCAGGGAGAGAAGAGTCAGGATGATTCCGCCGGCTCCGCTCTGGGGATTCAGGACAGAGTCGTTGGCCAGATGAATAGCATCCAGCTTTTTCGGATCCAGGGTGTCTTCGTAGGGCATCTCCAGGCTGTAGCGCATCAGATCCCGGATCAGATGATAACGGACATTGTTCATCCGCATCCGGTAATTGCCCTTGAGATAGGCGAGCAGAAAACTGGCCAGGACGGCAAAAAGGCCTGAGACCAGGACGAGAAGAATCAGGGCCTCTGTCTGGCCGGACGGAGCCAGGTCCAGAATCCGGGCGGGCGTGACGACCCAGATGAAAGGATAGACGGCGGACAACAGCGTATAGAGCAGAATCATTCCCAGCATAAGGGAGTCGTACTGCCGGATTTTTTTCAGAAGATAAAGGATGGAACGCATAGAAACACCCCCTGTTTGATTTTCGCGCCTGTATTGGATGCTTATAGTATACGCGAAAACGGAAAGGGGGTAAAATCATTTGTTTTGCGAAAATAAGAGATGAAAATATGGATTAAAGCGAAGAATTTTTTTGAATATCGGAAAATGTCTGCTCCAGAAGGAAGGCTTTGCGGTACAGCCTTCTTCCGGTGTACAATCTGCGCAGCTGATAGTGGTAAAACATCATATAGCCGAACCTCCGGCATTTGCGAAAAATCTCCATCAGTTCTTCCAGCTGGGACAGATATTCGTCGCTGTCTGCCTGACTGGATAATTCCAGGGCTGTCAGCTCCCAGATGCGTTCATGGATTTCCCAGCTGTCTTTCTCGTCGGAGGCTGATGTTTCCTCGGAGCCTGATGTTTCCCCGAAGCCTGCCTCCTCTCTGGCTGCGAGGATAAGCTTTTTCATAGCGTCCAGCTCCTTAGCGGCCTCTGTCTTTCGTCCGGTGCGCCAGTGGAGCAGGGCCAGTTTATGCAGGAGGAGGAATCGGGAGGAAAAGCCGTCCTCCCCATTTTCCGTTTCTTCCTCTGTTTCCGCTCCATTCCCTCCGTCTTTTGCGCCGGGCCCGGCGCCTGCTTTTTCCAGGTAGGTTTCCGCTTCCCCGAAGCGTTCAATGCCCAGATAGGTCGCTCCGATATTGTAGAAGATCGTCCGCAGGGAGCTTTGCCAGCGTGTTTCAGACAGCAGGCGGGCCGCCCTTTCGTACTCTGTCAGCATCATATCTTCCATGTTGAAGCAGGCGTAGACCGTTCCGCGCATGTTATAGCATTCGGCCAGGGCCCAGAGATTTCCTTCCTGCAGGGCCTGGGAGGCAGTCTGTTCCGACTCGGTCAGCACGTCGCGGTACCTTCCGGCCATATAATAGGCGTAGAGCAGGGCTGTGCGGGCAAAGCTGTTTGACAGAAGGCTGACAGCCTCTCTGGCGTATTCCACGGAATCCGGCCCGCCCTGATAGCTTCGGACCAGCAGATACCATCCCTTCTGGCGGCGGTCCAAATAATCCTGGCATTGGGAAAGAATGGAGAGAGCATCCTCACCGCCGGTATATCCCTTAGCGTCTGCCTCATTCATCAAGAGACAGATTACCAGCCAGTCCGCGGCCAGCGGGCTGTGGCGCAGAACCGTTCTTTCCCGGCGCAGTGCGTCAAAGGCGGTGAGCCTGCGCTGATAGGCGCACTGCTCGAAAAATTCGTCGATCAAAGTGCGCAGGCGGCCCAGGACGGCCTCATCGCAGGTATAATGGATTCCCAGCTGGCGGTAGAGTTTTTCCAGCATATCCGGGTCGGCGTTCTGGCGGCCTGTCTCAATCTTTGACAGGGTGCTGACGGCGCAGACGCCGGTGCAGATTTCCTTCTGCTCCTTGCCCTGGCGCAGCCTTTCGATGCGCAGCAGGATTCCCTCGGGGGTGACGCTTCGTTTCATGCAGGTTCTCCTTTTGCTGTGTTCTTTCCCCGGTGAGCATATTCTTTTTGAAGTATGGTGTATTCAGGCAATTTTCACACCTTCCTTCTCTATATTTTGATAGAAAATGGATACCGGAATGTATTTTTGATATAACGCATAATTTTGAAATACAGGCGTTAATACAACATCATAGGCCAAATCAAGTCTATCGGCTGCATCCAGGATGCGATTTCTCTTAATGTTGAGTCTTTCTTGTGGGACATCCAACAGTACCAGAATATCAATATCGCTGTCTGCTTCAAAATCTCCGCGGGCCATGAACCGTAGAGAATGACCGCCCGCAGCTTGGCTCCGTACAGCCGTTTTGCTTCTTCTGCAAACTTGATAACAGCCTCGTTCATCTTTTCTTTCGTCATCTGTGCTTTACTCCGTCCGTTACTCCGCTCTACTCTTCGCTCCCGGTATCGGAAGTGGTTCCCAGGCAGTAATCCGCCACATATGAGATATCCTGATAAGACATGCCAAGCCAGGAATCATACCGGTTCTGTACGGATTCAAGGAGAGCCTCGTAATCCAGTTCATTCATGGCCTCCAGTGCCTCTTCGTCATTCAGGTATTCTTCAAATCTCCCCAGATTCATCGTCATGGATTCGTAATCATCCTGCAGATTGGTCCACTCCTTTGCCATGTCCCAGGAGAGATGTGTTTCAACCATATTTAGAACGAGCACGCAGTATTTATATTGCTCCTCGAAGCAGGCCCTGACCTCGGACACCAAAGCGCCAAGCTCGGCTGCTCGGCTGCCGCCTGCGTCCTCTTCTGAAGCAGCCGTTTCGGCCTGCAGACTCGCCGCTTCGGCCTGAAGGCTTTCCACCTCTGTCTGCAGCGCATCCCGTTCTGCCGCCAGGGCGTCATATTCTTTTGCGGAAACGCCGGACGAGCAGCCGGTAAGCCCGGTAAGCAGGCAGATGCTCAATAAAATCGCCAGCAGCTTTTTTCCATACATAATTGGTTCCATCCTTTTATTTGGTGAAGTTCCTGTGATTCAGATGTGATTATTGTACCACTTTTTCCAGAAACTTGCAATTAAAAGGAAGAGGCGGCAATGCCTGCGATCCTCTCGCCCGCGTAATCGAAAAACTGGCGGAAGGCGGAGCAGTAATAGTTCTCGGTCTGGCCGTTCGGCTCATACCAGTCGCGGGGGCAGCCTCCGCCGCAGAAATTTTCCCAGGGGCAGGAGGAGCAGGCAGCGGGGTGGTTTTGGCTGCGGGAGGTGAAGCGCCGCCAGACGGGGCCGTCCGCAATCTCCTCTAGGGAAGCTTCTCCCAGCCTGCCGCACTTCCATTCATCCAGGGTGTAAAAGTCGCAGGGATAGATGCTCCCGTCCCCCTCGATAACGAGATAGCCGCCGCAGCGGCCGCTGGTGGCGCAGGTGCCGGACGGAAGTCCCATGGCCAGGCGCACATAGTCGTCGAAGAGACGGATGCTGATATACTGCCCGTTTTTTAAATCCCGGTACCATTCGTCGAAAAGCCCGCAGAGGAAACGGCCGTAGTCCGCCGGACGCAGGGAATAGCGCAGGGAGCCGCGCTCCGCTTCAAGGGGGTCGAGACAGGGGATGAATTGGATGTAATTCACCCCTAAGTTTTTCAGGGCCCGGTAGACTTTGACGGGGCTTTTGGCGATATAGCTGGTGACGACGCAGAGCAGATTGACCTCCACATGGCGGTTCTCCAGGAGGGCCAGCGTTTTCGTCACGCGGTTCCAGGTACCCCGCCCGGCGGCGTCTCGCCGCAGCTCGTCGTGGATGGTCTTCAGGCCGTCTAAGGACAGGCCGACCAGGAAATGATTGTCATGGAGGAAATCTGCCCACGCAGGGGAGAGGGCCAGCCCGTTGGTCTGTATGGAGTAGGAGACCGGCCGCTTATCCTGGTTTTCCAGTGCGGCCTGCTCTGTGAAATATTGAAAGAAGGGAAGGCCCATCAGGGTGGGCTCGCCTCCCTGGAAGGCGAAGTGGACGCCGTCCTTTCCCTGGGGGCTGGACATGGCCTCCCGGATCAGAAGGGCGGCGGTCTCCCGCGTCATCATCCCTAAGTCGGCCTTTTCGCGGTTGGCCGCCTCGTCCTCAAAAAAGCAGTAGCGGCAGCGCATATTGCAGGCGCTGGAAGAGGGCTTAATCAGGAAACTCAGCATATCGTTCTCCTCCTGTGAGTGTTTTGGCATAATCCTTTGACGCTTATGATAACATCCATGATACACGGATTGTCCCGCTTTGTAAATGATATTTTTCAGGCGATATTTTCAGGCGGAATTTTTAGGCGGAATTTTTAGCAGGAGGCCGGTCTTGTAAACAAACGCGCCGGCATGCTATACTAAAGCCATGGTAAAACGGCTGGAGGCGGGCAGACGTCCGTTATCCGGCAGGTGCAGGCGGAGGAGCGGCATGGAATACAGACATTATGATCCGAGATGGATGAAAATGGTCAGACTGCTGGGGCAGAAGCAGGAGCTTTCGTCCCGTGCGCTGGCGTGGCGGCTGGGAGTCAATGAGAGGACGGTGAGCCGCCTGATTGGTTCCGGGGAAAAAGAAGGAGCGGAAGCGGGGATTCGGCTGGAAGAGAAAAAAGGCTCGGTGCGTCTGCATGTGACTGACGCGGATCGCTACCACCGTTTCTGCGCCGAGGCCCTGCAGATGGAGGAAGGGCGCTCATCCGAGATGGATTATGTGATTCTCCGCCTGATCCAGGCCAATGATTTTGTCCGGATTGAACAGCTGGCCGAAGAGATGTTCGTCAGCCGGGCGACCATTGACCGGATGATGAAGGAGCTGAAAAAAGAGGCGGAGGAATATGGGCTGCGCATTGTCCAGCGGCCGAAATACGGCATCCGTATCGAGGGGCCGGAGACGAAGAAGAGAAGCCTCTACCTCTCTCACGGGGGAGGAAAACAGGAGCAGCCCGACGCCCAGCTCGCCCTGGAGGTGCAGGGAATCCTGCTGGAGGTGCTGGAGGCGTCGGGAATCCGCTTCAATGATATCAATTTCTACAACCTGGTATATCACTGCGTGATTGCCCTCCGCCGCATCCGGGAAGGCAACTATGTGGAGGACCAGGGAGAGTGGCAGGGAGGGGAGGGCTGCGAGAGAGAGGAAAAGGCGGCCCAGGAGATTGTGCGCCGCTTCGAGGAAAGGTTTGGGGTTCGTTTTCCCCGCGGGGAGATGCAGTATATCGTGATGTATCTGCTGGGAAAAAGGGTGCTGGAGAGCAACCGCTATATCAGCGGGGAATGCTGGGACTGCGTGGACGCTATCGTAGGAGAGATTCGGGAGGTCTATGGGATCAGCTTTGCCGGGGATGCGGAGCTGCGGACGATGCTGGCTTTGCATCTGGAACCTCTGCTGACAAGGCTGCGGCTGGGACAGAGGCAGAAAAATCCCCTGCTTGCGCAGATTCAGAGGGAGATGAAGCTGGGCTACGAACTGGCCCTGTGCGCGGCGGAGGTAATACAGCGCCGGTTGAACCTGACGGTTACGGAGGACGAGGCAGCCTACCTGGCCCTGCACTTTTCCCTGGCCCTGGAAAAGGCGAAGCAGCACGCGAAGCGAAAGAAAATCATTATCGTATGCGCATCGGGGCGGGGGACGGCCCGGCTGATTCAATATAA
>CALWRE010000159.1 GCA_944383835.1 uncultured Lachnospiraceae bacterium
TGATCGCTCTGCTGGTCCTTGTCCTGGCCGCCTTGCAGGCGGCGCGGGTTCTGAAAAAGAGACGGGGCGCAGGGACGGACGAAAGCGAAGCAGATAAAACGTGAACCTGAAACATGAAAAGAGCGGCGGCTGTCTGACGGCCGCCGCAGGAAAGGAAGGAAAAATGAAAAGATTAGCAGCAATCCTGATGGCGCTTGTGATGGCAGCGGCTCTTGCCGGCTGCTCTGGCCCGGACGGCGGACAGACCCAGGCGCCGGAGACCGGCGCTGCGGGCGGGACGGGCGAGACGGAAGCGGGAACGCAGGAAGCAGAAGTAAATACGGAAATTACCGGCACGGTCACGGTAGGGATCAATTCTTACCGCAATTCGGACTTTGAAGCGGTATGCGCCGCCTTCAACGAGAGATATCCCAATATCACCATCGAGCCGATCCTCTTTGAATCAGACAGCGACGACGCCACCGAATACCTGACCTCCCAGGCAATGGCAGGGAAGGCTCTGCCGGATATCATGTATGACGATGCAGGCCCTATTCCCACTTATATCCAGAACGGCTGGATGTATCCGCTGACAGAGTTTGTCCAGGACGACGAGGAATTTGCCTTGGTACCGCAGAGCGTGGTGGATCGTTTTACCTATGGCGATAATATCTATGCACTGGGCCAGACGATGCGCAGCAACGTTCTTCTGATCAATACGGATCTGGTGGAGGAGCTGAACGTAGACCTGCCGGAGCTGGACTGGAACTGGGATGATTTTACGCAATTTATCCAGGCGTGCACCAATTCCAGCTATTCCGGCGTGGAAGACCTGAGTGAGCAGTATAACTGGATTCCCGGCGCAATGACCGAGGGGCGCTCGGTGATCGGGTACGATCCCGAGACGGGAACCTTTGATCTGGAGAGCGTGCAGAAGTTTGTAAATTATTATCAGGAGATCAGCCGCCTGGGCGGCGTGGAGGCCACTTCGCTTAAGCAGAACAGCCAATCGGGCGAAAGCGATTATGTCCGCAAATTCGGAGATGTATCGGGACGTGACGCCGCTTTTATTGCGGGGAAGGTGGCCAGCACCTTTACCGGCACCTGGCTGTACGCCTCCTGGATGCAGCAGGATCTGGACTTTAACTGGGAGATGTATCCGGTACCCCAGTGCGTGCCCGGCCGGATCCCTGTCCACATCGATTACTGCTGGATGACTACCTCTGTGGCGGAAGAGAACGTGGAGGCTGCCTGGACCTTCCTGCGCTTTGTTACCTACAGTAAGGAAGGCAACCTGGCCCGTCTGACAACCTATGACGAGGATCATATCACAGCGGATATGTATAACACGTATTATATCCCCTGTACCTATGACGAGGATGTAGCGGAGAAATTTAAGTCCCTGCCCTATGTGACAGAAGAAATCATCTACATCTACGACAATCAGGAGAACGGCTATATGGCTGATCCGGAGAAAACGGTACCGGGCTTTGAAACGGTGGAATACCAGACGATCGGCAAGATCGCTTATGAGTCGATCAGCGGTATGTATGATTTCACCTCCTATATGGCGGATGCCGAGCAAAAGGCCAATCAGGAGATCGTGGAATATCAGCAGCTGTTTGACGAGGCCCTGGCAAAATTTGAGCAGGAGTTCGCTGCGTCGCATTGACGGCGCGGCGAAGGGCAGGCTGCGGGATAACGGACGGAGGCAAATATATGCGAAGAATCCCAAAAGGAAAGATTGTTTTGGCTGCAGCGGCAGTGCTGCTGCTTGCTGCGGCCCTTGTTACGGCCTTCGCCCCGATGGCGGACCGGGGCCGCGCGCAGGCGGATTATATAACAGAGCTGTCCGCCGAAAACTGGGTGGCCTCCCAGGTGTATGAGGACGGCTGGATGGCGGAGGATATCCTCTTAAACGGACAGGCGGCCGAAGGGCCGTTCCTTTTCCAGCCGGATGATACGGTATCCTTCGAGGTCCCTGCCGGGCTTACGGGGCAGTACCGGATCGGAATGGTCGTTCGGGGAGAGGAAGAAAAACCGGCCGACGTGCTGCTTTCTGTTTCCTGTGGGGATATATCCTATACGGCTTTTGCTCCGATTCTTTGGTATGACGAGGTGAGGGGGGATTCCCGGTACGCCACAGACCGTTACGGCAACGAGATCGCCAATACCCAGCTGCCCTATCCGCAGGCCGCGTTCCAGACGCTTCTGGAAAATACGGATGTGGACATGAACCCCATTTCCCTGGAGCCTGCCGGCAAAACCATAGAGATTGTGAACCAGAGCCAGGCGCTTCGGGTGGAGGAGATTTGGCTGTATCAGGAGAAGGAGCCCTTATCCTATGAAGAATATCTTGCAGCCTGGCCGGAAGAGGGGCCGGGAAAGGGAACCGGTATAATACAGGGAGAGGATTATTCAATCAAGTCGGATTCCTATATCCGCAGCGTATATGTCAGCAATCTGTCGATGACGCCTTACGATACGTACCGCCGCCTGATAAACACGCTGGATGGAAGTTCCTTTTCCGATGCAGGCCAGAAGGTGATGTGGGAATTTACGGTGGAAGAAGACGGCTGGTATGAGATCGGCCTGCATTTTTCCCAGAATTCCGCTGTAAATAAGACGGTTTACCGGCAGGTGGAGGTGGATGGGGCGGTTCCTTTCCAGGAGATGGAATTGGCTGCCTTTCCCCAGACCGGCAACCAGGCGTATGAAACAAGCTTTTTTGCCGATGAAAACGGGGAAAATTATCGTTTTTATCTGACGGCCGGACGGCATACGCTGGCTTTGACGGCGAGGATGGGGCCGATCCGCGAGGTATACGACGAGCTTCAGAGTCTGGTGGAGGAGATGAACGGCCTGGGGATGGATCTGACGCGGCTGGCCGCAGGGGTCAGCGATGAGAACCGTACCTGGGACCTGGATTCTTATATGCCAAATGCAGTGCCAGATATCCAGTCCTATATCAGCCGCCTGGAAAGCCTTTACGCCCGGCTGGAGGAACTGGAGGGGGAAAAGCCTGCTTATGCGGACAGCCTCAATTATGCCGTGCAGGTTCTGGAGCAGCTTTTGGAAAAGCCCAGGCAGATCCCAAACAAAGTAAACCTGCTTAATTCCGGCGATAATTCTGCGGTGAAATATATTAACAATGCGATCAATAATATGACCGCCCTGGATCTGGGGATTGATGAGATCTATGTGAAGGCTGCAGAAGCGGATTTCCAGGAAAAATCGGTTTCGCCTCTGGTGCGTCTGGCTACTTCGGTGCGGAAACTTCTGTATTCTTTGGATCCGGAGGCGGTGCAGAGCACCAATGGAACCGCCGGCTCGGACGAGAGCCTGACGGTGTGGATGTCCCGTTCCTCCATTTATGTACAGGTACTGCAGGGAATGGTGGACGCGGCCCCGGAGCTTGCGGATATGGACATTGATATTTCCATCATGCCAAGCGAACAGAAGCTGGTGCTGGCAGCGGCGGCTGGAAATAATCCGGATGTGGCTCTTGGGGTAGGGGTGGGGACGCCTTATAAATTTGCAATCCGGGGGGCAGCCTTGGATCTGACGCAGTTCGAGGATTTCCTTCCGTTCTATGCTTCCCAGTATACGGTAGAGGGCCTGGTTCCCTGCGTTTATGACGGGGGAATTTACGGGGCGGTGGAGACGAAGGATTATTCCGTCCTGTTTTACCGCAGCGATATCCTGGATACTCTGGGGATTGACGTCCCTTCTACCTGGAATGAGGTGAAGGCGGTCATGCCGTCTTTGCTCCGCTACAACAAAAACATCAGCCTTCCCATCGCCAATGTGATCGGCTTCCGCAGTTTTGCCCTGACGACTCCCTATCTGTACCAGCACGGCGGGGAGCTGTATGAGGCGGACGGGGCGCAGACCGCTTTTATGGAAAGCGGGACGGTGGACGGGATGCAGGAGCTGACGGAGCTGTTTAAGGTGTATGCGGTGGAAGATTATGTGGCAAGCTTCTATAATTCCTTCCGCAATGGGGATACGCCCCTGGGAGTCGGGGGAGTGTCCATGTATGTGCAGCTTTCCGAAGCAGCTCCGGAGCTGGCCGGCAAATGGGATATCGCCCCGGCCCCTGGCTTGCTGCTGGAGGATGGGACGGTCGTCCAGGATATGAGCGCAGACAGTACGATGGCGATGATCTTCCAGAATACGGATAAGAAAGAGGAAGCCTGGCGCTTCCTAAAGTGGTGGCTTTCCGCTGAAACACAGTCGGAATTTGCCCGTACCCTGGAGCTGGCTTACGGTACGGAATATCGCTGGAATACAGCCAATCTCGCGGCCTTTGCAGAGAGCTCCTACCCGGAGGATCACAAGGAGGTAATTCTCTCCATGTGGGAGGGGCAGAGGGAGACCCTGCAGCACCCGGCCAGTTATATTGTAGAAAGAGAGCTGAGCAATGCATATACGAATGTCGTGGTCAACGGGGATTCCGTGGTGGAGGCCCTGTGGAAGTCTTCTCTGGTATCCGACCGGGAGATTATGCGCAAGCTGAAGGAATTCGGCTTCTGCGATGAAGACGGCAATCTGATCCGGGATTATCCGATCCAGGCGATGGAAATGATTGAAACAAAGCTCAGGGAGCAGTCAGGGGGAGAAAAATGAAGAGAAAAGACAAAACAATAAAAAAACAAACGCCCTGGCTGCTTCTTACGCCTTACGCCGCCCTATTTGCGGTATTTATCGTGATACCGGTAGTTGCGGCGGTGATCCTTTCCTTTACGTATTTCAATACCATTGAGCCTCCGCGTTT
>CALWRE010000160.1 GCA_944383835.1 uncultured Lachnospiraceae bacterium
TAAGCCTCGCCCCAATGGAGAAAGGAATTGGGGAACTGGCCGCAGGCCTGAAAGAGGACCCGGCGGGGAGCGAGGCTGCGGCTGAGGCGATTATGACTACGGATACCATCAAGAAGGAGGCGGCCTGCACCTTTACCGTGGACGGGAAAACCTGCACCATCGGCGGGATTGCCAAGGGCTCCGGGATGATTCACCCCAATATGGCGACGATGCTGGTTTTCCTGACGACGGATGCGGCGGTTTCCCCCGCCATGTTGAAGAAGGCCATCGTCGCCGATATCCAGGACAGCTTTCATATGATGAGCGTGGACGGGGACACCTCCACCAACGATATGCTCTCCATTCTGGCGAACGGGATGGCAGGCAACCGGGAGATCACCGAGGAGGGAGAGGACTATGCGGTCTTCCAGGAGGCTCTTGCCGCGGTGACGAGAACGCTCTGCCGGGATATCGCCGCCGACGGGGAGGGAGCGACGAAGCTCATCGAGTGTGCGGTCCGCGGGGCGGCGGACAAGGAGACGGCCCGGACGGCGGCCAAGAGCGTCGTCTGCTCCAACCTCTTTAAGTGCGCCATGTTTGGGGCCGACGCCCACTGGGGCCGGGTACTCTGCGCCATCGGCTACAGCGGGGCGGCGGTGGATGCGAACCGGATCGACGTGGATTTTGTCTCCGAGGCGGGCCGGGTGGCCGTATGCCGCGGAGGCAGCGGAATTCCCTTCTCCGAGGAGGAGGCGAAGGCTGTGCTTTCGGCCCCGGAGATTCGGGTGGAGATCGGCCTGGGGGACGGGCCCGGCGAGGCTCTGGCCTGGGGCTGCGACCTGACCTATGACTATGTGAAAATAAACGGGGATTACCGGACGTGACGGAGGGAAGAGAGATGGAGATGGACAATGCCCTGCGGGCGCGGGTGCTGATTCACGCCCTGCCTTTTATACGGAAATATACCGACAAGATCGTCGTCGTAAAATACGGCGGGAACGCCATGGTCAACGAGGAACTGAAGGAAGCGGTGATGAGTGACGTGGTCCTTCTGTCCTTAGTGGGGATCCGCGTCGTCCTGGTCCACGGCGGGGGGCCGGAGATATCGGATACTTTGAAAAAAATGCAGATTCCCTCCCGCTTTGAAAACGGGCTGCGGGTGACGGACAAGCAGACCGTGGACGTGGTGCAGATGGTGCTGGCGGGGAAGGTCAATAAGGATTTGGTCAGCCTCTTACAGTGCCAGGGAGGACGGGCCATGGGGCTTTCGGGGATCGACGGCCGGATGATCACGGTCCGGCAGCTGGACGAGGCCCACGGCTATGTGGGCGAGATCACAAAGGTGGATACCCGGATTATTACGGACGCCCTGGACGCAGGCTATATCCCGGTGATTTCCACCGTGGGCTGCGATGAGGACGGGCAGGTCTACAATATCAACGCGGATACGGCGGCGGCCCGGATTGCCGGCTGTCTGAAGGCGGAGAGCTTTCTTTCGATGACCGATATCTGCGGCCTGATGCGCGACCCCTCCGACCCTTCTACCCTGATTCCCCAGGTCTATGTCAGCGATATCCCGCAGCTCATCGCCGACGGGATTATCACCGGCGGGATGATTCCGAAGATCGAATGCTGCCAGGAGGCCATCCGCAGAGGGGTAAAGAGGGTTTTCATCGTGGATGGGCGGGTGCCCCATTCCCTGCTGATCGAATTGTTCACCGATGAGGGCATCGGCACGATGTTTTTGTGACAGATAAGGAGGAGACGAAAATGGATATCAAAGCGGCGGACCAAAAATACATTGCCCATACCTATGGCAGAGTCCCCCTCGTCCTGACCGGCGGGAAGGGCTCCGTTGTGACCGACGACGCGGGCCGGGAGTACATCGATATGGGAAGCGGCATCGCGGTCAATACCTTTGGGGCGGCGGATCCCGGCTGGGTGCAGGCGGTAACGGCCCAGCTTTCCGCCCTGCAGCACACGTCCAACTATTATTACACGGAGCCGATGGCGAAGCTGGCCTCTCTCTTATGTGAGAAGACCGGGATGGCGAAGGTATTTTTCTCCAATTCCGGGGCGGAGGCCAACGAGTGCGCCATCAAGGCCGCCCGAAAATATTCCTTTGACCGCTACGGAGAGGGCCGCAAGAAGATTATCACCCTGCGGGACAGCTTTCATGGGCGCACGGTGACGACCCTGTCGGCCACCGGGCAGGACAGCCTGCACACCTATTTCGGCCCCTTTACCGAGGGCTTCGCCTATGTGAAGGCGGGAGACAAAGAGGGGCTGGCGGCGGAGGTGGACGAGAGCTGCTGCGCCATCCTGATGGAATTGATACAGGGAGAGGGCGGCGTCAATGTGCTCGACCAGGATTTTGTGGATTTTGCGGTGGAACTGGCGCGAAAGAAGGATATCCTGATTCTGGTCGACGAGGTACAGACCGGCAACGGACGTACCGGCAAGCTCTATTCCTGGATGCATTACGGGTTCCGGCCGGATATCTTTACGACGGCCAAGGGGCTGGCCGGCGGCCTGCCTCTGGGAGCGACGGTATTCAATGAAAAGACGGGGGATGTGCTGACGCCGGGAAGTCACGGCTCCACCTTCGGCGGGAACCCGGTCTGCGCGGCGGGGGCCGTCTATGTTCTGGAGCATCTGGACGAGGAACTTTTGCAGGAAGTGAAGGAAAAGGGAGACTATATCCGGGAGAGCTTAGAAGGGCTGCCCGATGTAGAAGAGGTCACCGGCATGGGGCTGATGATCGGCGTAAAGCTTAAAAAAGACCTGGCCCAGGCGGTCACGGCCTGCCGTGAGAAAGGGGTGCTGGTACTGACGGCCCATGATAAAATGCGGCTTCTGCCTCCCCTCAATATCCCCTTCCCCGTGCTGCAGGAGGCCGTCGCCCGTATAAAGGAGGGAATCGAGGGATGAAAGACCTGTTAAAGCTTCAGGATCTGTCCCAGAAGGATATCCTGGAAATTTTGAATAGGGCGGATCAGCTGAAATTCGAGAAAAAGAATGGGATTTCCCACCCGCTGCTTGCCGGCAAGACCCTGGGGATGATCTTTCAGAAGGCCTCGACCCGCACCCGCGTTTCCTTCGAGGTGGGGATGTACGAGCTGGGAGGCTACGCTCTGTTTTTAAGCGCCAGCGATCTGCAGATTGGCCGCGGCGAGCCGGTGCAGGATACGGCCCGCACCCTGTCCCGCTATCTGGATGGGATCATGATCCGTACCTTTTCCCAGCAGACGGCGGAGGATCTGGCGGCCTTCGCTTCGGTCCCTGTGATCAACGGGCTGACGGACTACGCCCATCCCTGCCAGGTGCTGGCGGACCTGATGACGATCCGGGAGATCAAGCACAGCTTTGCCGGGCGCAGGCTCTGCTTCATCGGCGATGGCAATAACGTGGCCAATTCCCTGATTGTGGGCGGGATTAAGATGGGGATGAAGGTGAGCGTGGCCTGCCCGGAAGGGTACCGTCCGGACGCAGGCATCATGGAGTGGGCAGCCGAAAACGGCGATTTCACCTGTATGGCCGATGTGATGGAGGCGGCGGCCGGGGCCGACGTCCTTTACACCGACGTCTGGTCCTCGATGGGCCAGGAAAAGGAGGCCCAGAAGAAAAAGGAAATCTTCGCAGGCGTCTACCAGCTGAACGATAAGGTGCTGGAGGCGGCGAAGCCGGACGCCATCGTTCTGCACTGCCTGCCGGCCCATCGGGAGGAGGAAATCACTGAAAAGGTCTTTGAGGCCCATGCGGGGGAGATTTTCGAGCAGGCGGAAAACCGCCTCCACGTCCAGAAGGCGGTCATGGTCAAGCTGATGGAAGAAAAATAAGAGGAAGAGGGGCCCTCTTCCCGGAGCGGATTCGATGGACGAATCGGCCTCGGGCAGGGCCCCTCTCGCTGCGCGGTATGCCCGGCAGGCGGCCGCCCCATTTACAGGGGCAGGCATTTGCCGGGCCCGCAGGGGCAAGGCTTTGCCGTCCGGTCAGCAGCCGCAGCCGCAGCCATTGCCGTTTCCGAAGCCGCTGCCGCCGCAGCAGGACAGAAGCAGCAGGATCCAGATCAGGGAGCAGCAGTCGTTCCCGTCGCCGCCGAAGATATTGCCAAAGCCATTTCCGCAGCCGTTATTGCCACCGCAGCAGGACAGAAGAAGCAGAATCCAGATGATGTTGCTGCATCCGGAGCCTCCGTTGCATCCGCATCCGCTGTTGCAGTTGGTCGCTACTAAATCACTCATTTTGGTTCCTCCAAATTTCATTTACACTAAATGATATGAAAATCGGCTTGTCATGTTACCCCTTTGGGAGAAGAAATATGGGGGAAATAGGGGGGTACTCCGAAATTTTTCTTGAATCTTGTCCGGTAAGAGAGTAAAATGCTTCTATGCAATCATAAGGAGGAGAAATATTATGGCGAATCTCGATGCCAGAACATTGGCATATATCAATTTGTACGCTGTGCTGGGCTCCCTCGAGAATCTCTGCGAGCTGGACCCGGAGGCGAAGAAGATTGTGTCCAGGCAAAAGCCGGTCTCCGTCGGCTTTGAAGTGAAGGACGGCCCCAGCGCCACCTTAACTTTCGGCCGCGGCCGCTGCGTGCTGAAGGAGGGCTGCGCGGACTGCACGATCAAGCTCCCTTTTAGTTCCTGTGAGAAATTCAACGGGCTGATCGACGGGACGGTGACCCCGATTCCCAGAAAGGGATTCCTGCACCTGGGCTTTCTGCTAAAGGATTTTGTGAAGCTGACCGATATTCTGACCCGCTATCTGAAGGCATCGCCGGAGGATCTGGCGGATCCGGAGTTTAAGAAAAAAAGCACGATTCTGATGTTTTACGTGATCGTATCCGCCCTGTCCCAGATCGGCAACGAGGATCCCATTGGCCGCTTCAGCGCCTCCAATATCGTGGACGGCGTGATCCAGCTGTCGATTCACGGCGGGCCCTGCGCCGGCATCCGCGTCCGCAGCCATCATATGGAGACCGTAAAGCGGCGGCCGAAGAATCCCCGCGCCCTGATGGAGTTTGGCAGCATGGAGCTGGCCCGCGACCTGTTTGACGGCAGGGTCAATTCCGTGGCCTGCGTCGGCGCTGGCGATATCCGCATGGGCGGCATGATTTCCATGGTGGACAATGTGAACCGGCTCTTAGACCGGGTGTCCCTGTATCTGGCATAAGGAGGAAAGACAATGAGCATACCGATCAATCATTATGAAAACAGCCGGGCCCAGTTTGCGCGGGCCTGCAAGGTAATCCCTTCCGGCATTTACGGCCATCTGGGGCCGGCGGAGGGCTGCATGATCCCGGTAGAGGCCTTCCCGCTCTACTGCGACCATGCGAAGGGGAGCTATTTTTGGGATGTGGACGGCAACCGCTTTATCGACTATATGTGCGCCTACGGCCCCAATGTCCTGGGCTACAATGACCCGGACGTGGATGAGGCGGCCCGCCGCCAGATGGAAAAGGGCAACTGCACCACCAATCCCAGCCCGGTGATGATTGACTTCGCCGAGCTGTTGGTGGATACGGTGGCCAGCGCCGACTGGGCCTTCTTTGCCAAGAACGGAAACGACGTGACCACCCTTGCGGTCATGACGGCCAGGGCCCATACCCACCGCAAAAAGATCGTCTTTTTCAAGGGGTATTACCACGGGGTTTCCCCCTGGACCCAGAAGATCGATTATCCCGGCATCCTGCCGGAGGAGGTCTGCAACAATCTCTATGTTCCCTGGAACGATATCGACGCCCTGCGGGAGACCTTTGAGGCCAACCGGGGAGAGATCGCGGCTGTGATCGCCCAGCCCTATATGCACGGCAATTTCATGGACAACGAGATGCCGGCGGAGGGATTCTGGCAGCAGGTCCGGGATCTGTGCTCCAATGAGGAGACGATTCTGATTATCGACGACGTCCGCGCCGGCTTTCGCCTGGATCTGGCCGGCTCCGACCATTACTTCGGCTTTGAGGCGGATCTGATCTGCTTCTGCAAGGCCCTGGCCAACGGCTACAATGTGTCCGCCCTCTGCGGCAAGGATTTCCTGAAAAACACGGTCAGCGGCATGACCTACACCGGCAGCTACTGGATGAGCGCCGTCCCCTTTGCCGCCGGCATCGCCTGCATCAATAAGATGAAGAAGCTGAACCTCCCCTCCGTCCTGATGGAGAAGGGAAAGAAGCTGACCGACGGCCTGGTGCGGATTGCCGCCGACGAAGGTTTTCATCTGGTGGTATCGGGAGCCCCCTCCCTGTTCTATCTGCGCACGGCGGACGACGATTCCCTGATGCTCCACCAGGCCTATATCGCCGAGATGGTGCGCCGCGGGGTGTTCCTGACCAACCATCATAATCACTTCATCAACGCGTCCCTGTCCGACGAGGACATCGAGTACACCTGGCAGGCGGCCAGGGAGGCCTGGGACGCGGTAAAGGAGAACCGCCGCTAGGAGCAGGGATTCATGAAATTTAGGTGAAATCGTCTGTCCGCACTGGCATTTTGCGTATGGCTCTGCTACAATAAGAGTTAAGATAAAAGCAAGCAGCAGACGGCTGCAGTAAGATAGATGAAACGAATGGTGAGTGAGACGATGAAAAACAAGATTTTAGTAGTAGACGATGAGAGCAGGATGCGCAAACTGGTAAAGGATTTCCTGGTGCGCCGGGACTTCGAGGTATTGGAGGCCGGCGATGGGGAAGAGGCGGTGGACATTTTCTTCCAGGAGAAGGATATCGCCCTGGTGATCCTGGATGTGATGATGCCGAAGATGGATGGCTGGGAGGTCTGCCGCACGATCCGCAAGCATTCCCAGGTGCCGATCATTATGCTGACGGCCAAGGGAGAGGAGAGAGACGAGCTTTTGGGCTTTGAGCTGGGGGTGGACGAGTACATCTCCAAGCCTTTCAGCCCGAAGATACTGGTGGCCCGCGTGGAGGCCATCCTGCGGCGCAGCGGGAATTTAAGCGCCGACGTGCTCTCGGCCGGAGGGATCACCCTGGACAAGACCGCCCACTATGTGACGGTGGACGGGGAAAAGGTGGAGCTCAGCTTCAAGGAATTCGAGCTTCTGGAATATTTTATGGAAAACCAGGGGATCGCCTTATCCAGAGAAAAAATCCTAAATAACGTCTGGAATTACGACTACTTCGGCGAGGCCCGCACCATTGACACCCACGTAAAGAAGCTGCGCAGCAAGCTGGGCGCGAAAGGGGAATATATCAAGACCATATGGGGGATGGGCTATAAGTTCGAGGTTGACGAATCATGAAGCATACGATTCGCGAAAAATATACCCTTGCGTTTGCCGGGCTGATGGGCGTGCTGATCCTGGTGCTCTGCCTGATGAACAGCCTTTGCATGGAGAGGTATTATGTTTCCGAAAAAACGGGGACCATGGAGGAGACCTATGATCAGGTCAATCTATTGCTTCAAGACGGTTCCCTAGGGGAGGAGACCACCTATTACAGCGTCACGCGCCTTCTCGAAAACGCCAATATATCCGGTTTGATTACGACGTCGGGAGGGGTGGCTTACTCTTTCGGCTTCGAGGTCCGGCTGGAGCAGCAGATGGCGGATCTGCTGCTGGGCCAGGCAAACGACAGGGTGGAGGTGTTGGAAAGCAAAGACCAGTACGTCATCTACCGCGGGTACGACAGCAAGCTGGAGACCTCTTATCTGCTGTGTATCGGCTTCCTGGAGGACGGAGGGGCCTGCCTTCTGCGGATTTCCCTGGCCAGCTTAAAGGAAACGGCGCTGATCTCCACCCGCTTTACCTGGATCGTCGGCATGGTGCTGATGGTTATCAGCCTTTTCGTGGTTTCAATCCTGTCCCGCCAGATCAGCGGGCCGATTACCCGCCTGTCCCATATCGCCGACCGGATGGCCCATCTGGACTTTTCCGCCCGCTATGAAGGGACGGAGGACGACGAGATCGGCCTTCTGGGAACCAGCATGAACCATATGGCGGAGGAGCTGGAAAAGAAGGTGAACGATCTGCGCCGGGCCAACGAACAGCTGCAGAAGGACATCCGCGAAAAGGTCAAGGTAGACGAGATGCGCAAGGAATTCATCTCCAATGTCTCCCATGAGCTGAAAACCCCCATCGCCCTGATCCAGGGCTATGCGGAAGGGCTTCTGGACGGGATCAGCGACGACCCGGAGAGCATGAGCTATTACTGCGAGGTTATCGTGGACGAGGCCGGCAAGATGAACCAGCTGGTCCGCAAGCTCCTGACCCTGAACCAAATCGAATCCGGGATCAACCAGGTGGAGCTGGTGGACTTTGACTTCACCTCCCTGGTAAAGGGCGTGCTGCATTCCTTCAATATCATGATGCAGCAGAAAAACATTACGGTGGAGTTTGATTCCAGCAAGAAGGTAATCATCCGGGCGGACGAGTTTATGATGGAAGAGGTGGTCCGCAACTATATCAGCAATGCGGTCAACCATATCGACGGGGAGCGGAAGATTGTTATCCAGACGCTGGAGACCCAGGAGAAGATCCGCTTTTCCGTTTTCAACACCGGGCAGCCGATTCCGGAGAAGGATCTGGGCAACGTCTGGAATAAATTTTACAAGGTGGATAAGGCCAGGACCAGAGAATACGGAGGCAGCGGGATCGGCCTTTCCATTGTCAAAGCGGTTATGGATTCCCACCATGGGAAATGCGGGGTGTACAATACCGACGACGGCGTCTGCTTCTGGATTGAACTGAAGCGGACGGAGCTGCCGGCAGTGGTGGCGCAGCCGCCTCAGAGATAGAAGAAGGAGGACAGGAACAGACAGCCTGCCCTCTTTTTTTGCGCGATATTCCCGGCAAGGGTCTGCCCCGGCCTTTCCGGGCGCGGGCAGGCGGACGCAGGAGAAATTTTCTGCTTTCATTACATAGATTTTACATAGATTTAACATAAAGCTGGTATTATAAATTTTGCGTGTCGTTTATGTAAAATCTAAAATACAAGGAAGAGAAAAGAGAGGGAAAAAGATGTCAATTTTCAATGTTCTGTCCCTGATTGGCGGACTGTCTCTGTTTTTGTTCGGCATGAATGTTATGGGGGCTGCCCTGGAGCGGAGAGCGGGCAGCAAGCTGAAACATTTCCTGGAGGTTCTTACCTCCAGCAAGCTGAAGGGATTCCTGCTGGGCCTGGTGGTTACCGGGATTATCCAGAGCTCCTCCGCCACCACGGTAATGGTGGTAGGCTTTGTCAACTCCGGCATTATGACCCTGAAGCAGGCGATCAACATCATCATGGGCGCAAACGTAGGAACTACGGTCACCGCCTGGATTTTGAGCCTGACCGGCATCGAGGGCAGCAGCTTCTTTATCCAGATGCTCAAGCCCTCTTCCTTTACGCCGATTCTGGCCCTGATCGGCATTATTTTGTATATGTTTGTGAAGGACAGCAAGAAAAAGGACACAGGTACGATCCTGCTGGGCTTCGCTGTGCTGATGTTCGGCATGGAAACCATGTCCTCCGCCGTGGAGCCCCTCGCTGAGGTAGAGGGCTTCCGCAACATTCTGCTGATGTTTTCCAACCCGATTTTCGGCGTCCTGGCCGGGGCTGTGATCACGGGAATTATCCAGAGCTCTTCGGCCTCGGTCGGTATCCTGCAGGCTTTGTCCGCCACCGGGCAGGTGACGATGGGGACGGCAATCCCGATTATCATGGGACAGAATATCGGTACCTGCGTGACGGCCCTCCTGTCTTCGGCCGGCACCAGCAAGAACGCGAAGCGAGCGGCCTTTGTCCATCTCTATTTTAATATTGTCGGTACGGTTGTGGTAATGACGGTCTTTTACGGCCTCAACGCCATTTTCCATTTCCCCATTGTGGACATGCAGGCGACGGAGCTTACCATCGCCATCGCCCATACCTCCTTCAACGTGATCTGCACCGCCCTGCTGCTGCCTTTTTCCGGGGTGCTGGAGAAGCTGGCCTATGCTACGGTGCGGGGCGAGGACAATGAGACGGATATCGAACCCCTCGACGAGAGGCTGCTGGCCACTCCCTCCATTGCGCTGGAGCAGTGCCGGCTGACGGTCTGCGATATGGCCCTTTTGGCCCAGGAGGCCCTGGACAATGCGATGAAGATGATCGGCGGCTATGACAAGGAAACCGCTGCGCTGGTGCATCAGGCGGAGGACAGGGTAGACCGTTACGAGGATATGCTGGGCAGCTATATGATCCGGCTGGCGGCCACCGAGATGAGTGAGGACGACAGCAACGAGTCGGTGAAGCTTCTCCATGTGATCGGGGATCTGGAGCGGATCAGCGATCACGCGGTCAACATCCTGGAATCCGCCCAGGAGATGGATGACAAGGGGATTCACTTTTCCGATAAGGCAAAGAAGGAGCTGTCGGTACTGTGCGCCGCCGTGCGGGAGATCGTCGATATGGCTGTGAAGGTGTGCGAAAAGGAGGACAGGGAGCTGGCCTCCGAGATCGAGCCGCTGGAGGAAGTGATCGACGCCATGCACGATAAGCTCAGGCTGCGGCACACGAAGCGGCTGCAGGACGGGGAATGCACGGTGGAGCTTGGCTTCATCTACTCGGATCTGCTTCTGAACCTGGAGAGGATCGCCGACCACTGCTCCAATATCGGCGGCTTTGAGATCGAGATGGAGGAAGGGGTTTCCGACGTCCATCAGTATCTCAAAGGAATCCGGGATAAAAACGACGAGAAGTTTGAGGAACGGTGCCGGGAGTACGAGAGGAAATATCAGCTGCAGTCCCTGTAATGCCGGCTGAAAAAGGAAGAGAAGAATTAAGAAGAAAGAATAAGAAGAGCGTCAGGACAGGTCATAATGGCCGGCCCTGGCGCTTTTGGATTCCTAAAAAGATCGAGTCTGAGGTTTCGGGTTTATTCTGGAAAACAAATTTTTATGACTGTCTTGTCCGAATAGATATTGACTTGGAGCGTACTTCATATAGTAAAATTCTACTATTATGTATGTATATGAAGGATGCATGTATATAAATCCGGAAGAGAAGAATTGCACAGATAAAGGCCGATAAACAAAACAAAGGGTGAAGATTGAAATGACGATAATAGAGAAAGTAAAAAGAGGATGCAAAATAACGGGGATTCTGCTTTGCTGTGCCGGCGTGATAGGTCTGTCGGCGCAGGGCTGTGCCGGACAGAATGGGGACGCGGCGCATGAAACTGTAAATTTTAACAGGAGCGAAGCGGAAGAACCCGAGGAAACCACGGGGGAGGCAAAAGAAACCACAGCGGAAACCACGGGGGAGACCGCAGAAGAAACAGCAGAAGAGACAATGGAAGAGACAGAAGAGGCGGCAGAAGAAACGGCAATGGAAACGACAGAAGCCGAAACGGAAATGCAGGAAGAAGAATCCTTTGTGGCGCAGCTGGACGTGGCAGATGAAGTGACCCAGCTCATCGTCGTTGAAACGGAGACGGCAGACAGCAGAGAAGCGGTGGTGACAATGCATCAGCTGACGGATGGGCGATGGGAGGAGATTCTGCGCACGGATGGTTATGTTGGATACAATGGGATTGACAAGGTGCAGCAGGGAGACCAGAGGACGCCGACCGGACTGTATGGAGTGTCTACTCCCTTTGGGTTGGGGGAAGATCCCGGTTCAAGGGAACCTTATACGCAGGTGGACGAGAGCTATTGGTGGGTAGGAGACGGCAATTCACGTTACTATAACCAGCTGGTCCAGGATACGGTGGAGGACCGGGACTGGGCGGAAGAATACGGGGAGCATTTGATCGATTTCGGGGATTCTTATAAATACTGCCTTTTTATTGAATACAACACGGAGGCAGTGCCAGGAAAGGGAGCCTGCATTTTCCTGCACTGCAACGGCCAGAACCCTTATACCATGGGCTGCGTATCCATTCCGGAAGAAGATATGATTTTTGTATTACAGAATGTGGGAGAAGATTGTCGGATTCTGATTGATACGACAGAAAATATAAGCAGCTATTGAAACCGGCGGTAAAGAAAGCATTGGTAAAGATACGGCGCGGACTTGCCGGGATATGAGAGCAGAAGCCTGTAAACTTTTATTGCAAATGGGGGAAGACATATGGAACTACGAACGCTGCGATATTTTTTGGCGGCGGCAAAGGAAGGAAATATTACGAGAGCGGCGGAAAACCTGCATGTGACGCAGCCTACGCTCAGCCGTCAGCTGATGGAGCTGGAAAAAGAGCTGGATACTACGCTGATGATCCGAGGAAGAAAAGGGCTGAGATTAACGGAGGAAGGGATGCTGTTCCAGGAACAGGCCCAGCAGATTATCGATTTGGCGGATCAGGTAAAGGATAATTTTATGTTTTGTAAAAATAAACCGCAAAAAAAATTAAAAAAAGTCGAAAATAGGTGTTGACAACCCCGAAAAGCTGTGGTAGTATATACAAGCTGTCAGCGAGACAGCGAAAGAAAAGGTAAGAAAAACCAAGAAAAATCAAGCACCTTGACAACAAAACAGTATATTCCAACCCCGAAGATTCTTTTAAAGAATTTTTGGAACAAAACCTAAAAGGTAAAAACGGAAAGAATAAGCCAAGAGTTTATTCGGACCAGACAA
>CALWRE010000161.1 GCA_944383835.1 uncultured Lachnospiraceae bacterium
TCTCCGGCGGAAGGTACTCTTTTGAATTGCTGGTCACCGTCCTTTTGCTGGCCGTCATAGCCCTGATCGGACTGGCGGCTGCCGGCGGGCTGTATGTGGCCGTCGTAAAGCTGTGCCATCGGGAAAAGCAGGTTGGTCTGCTGTTTGGGGGAAGCTCCGCCCAAAAGAGCGCCGCTTTTGCCAGAAGACAGGGAAAAGATATGGGAGAACAGACGTTGGTATCACGGAGAATCTGGGGTCCCTTTCTTATTGCGGGAACCCTGGTCAGCGTCCTGGCTATTTTGGGCCGTGTGCTGATTCTTCAGTTTGCGTGATATGTCCAGGTAACAGTTTACTAACTGCGAGATAATCAGGATTTCCTCCGGGCTGCATTGCTCCAGCTCTTCGACCAGAAACGTATGGAGGGATTTATAGGATACGTTTTCATGGATGAAATACTGGGGAGTAGGGGAAATTCCGTGATAGAGGTAATCATAGGTGACATGAAAGTAGGAGCAGAGCTGATCAGCCAGGCTGCGGGACAGAGGCTTATTGCCCCTCTCCACTTCGCCTATGTAGTTAATGGATACGCCTAGAACATCGGCAAGCTTTTCCTGCGTCATTTGGGCGGAACGGCGCATACGGCGGATGCGGTTCCCAACGGTTGTGTGATTGTCTTCCGGTGATGGTCGAAAAGATTGATAGGATGAAGATTCCATGAGGGGTTCCTCCTTACCGCTAAGATAGTATAATGGTAAACTTTTTTTCGGGAAAATTGTACCATATGAAAGTGAGGAAAAGAGGGCAAAATCCCCCCTTTTGGTGGGGATATCTGAGAAGAAAAGAGGGTAATGATGAAGAAAATAAAGATTATCGGAGACAACTGGTTTACGATGCTATTGGGCACGGCGATTATGGCGGTGGCAATCAAATGGATTTACGATCCGGTAAACCTGGTCACCGGCGGCGTGTCGGGAGCCGGCATTATTGTGAAGGAACTGGTGGGAGCGCCTCTCTGGCTTACGAACCTGGTTTTCAATATTCCGCTTTTTCTTGCCGCCCTGTTTGTAAAGGGCTGGAGGTTTATTCGGCGGACTTTGGCGGCTACTTTGGGGCTTTCTTTTTTTCTGTATATTCTGCCGGATATTTATATCAATTTGGATGATATTCTGTTATCGGCCCTTTTTGGCGGCGCTATAACCGGCGTGGGGACGGGATTGGTGTTTATGGCCCGCTCCACCACGGGCGGAACGGATCTGCTGGCGGCCATCCTGCAGCATTACCTGCGCCATTTTTCGGTGGCGCAGATTATGCAGGTGCTGGACGGCCTGATTGTTTTGGCCGGAGCCTGGGTATTTGGCCTGAAATACGCTCTCTACGCGATTATCGCCGTCTTTGCGGTGGGAAAGATTGCGGACGGGATTTTGGAGGGTATGAAATTTTCCAAGGCGGCCTTTATTATCTCGGAGAAACCGGATGAGATAGCCGCAGCGATTATGCATGATATGGACCGGGGGGCGACCGGGCTGCAGGGTAAAGGAATGTATTCCGGCCAGTCTAAAAATGTGCTGTTCTGCGTCGTGTCCCGCAAGGAGATCGTCCAGCTGAAGGACATAGTGTCCAAAATTGACCGGAATTCTTTTGTGATTGTGACGGACGCCAGAGAGGTGTATGGAGAGGGATTTATCGAAAACCGACAGGGATAATTTGTTTTAACCTCAAAAAATTGTGATAAAAACTGTTTTTGAAATATGAGAATCAAAAAACTGGCTAAAGCTTTCCTGAACTTTTTGGTAAAAAAGAGAATGGTATTTATCGGGAGAAAGTTGTATCTTATTAAAAGAAGGTTCGCGCCAGAACCGAGGTTTTAAATTTATCACAGATCAGGAGGCGATAGTATGGCTAGCTTATCATTGCAGCATATCGGAAAAGTGTATCCCAATGGATTTGAAGCGGTAAAGGATTTTAATCTGGAAATCGAGGACAGGGAATTTATTATTTTTGTAGGCCCATCCGGTTGCGGCAAATCGACAACGCTGCGTATGATCGCCGGCCTGGAAGAGATCACGTCGGGAGATCTGTATATTGACGGGAAGAGGGTTAACGATGTGGAACCGAAGGATCGGGATATCGCCATGGTGTTTCAGAATTACGCCCTTTATCCCCATATGAGCGTTTATGAGAATATGGCCTTTGGCCTGAAGCTGCGCAAGGTTCCCCGCAAGGAAATCGACGCCACGATCCACGAGGCGGCCCGCATTCTGGATATCGAGTCTTTGCTTGACCGCAAGCCGGCCCAGCTGTCCGGCGGCCAGAGGCAGCGCGTGGCCATGGGGCGGGCCATTGTGCGAAACCCGAAGGTGTTTTTGATGGACGAGCCTCTTTCCAATCTGGACGCCAAGCTTCGCGTGCAGATGCGGATTGAGATTGCGAAGCTTCATGAGAGGCTTCAGGCCACGATCATTTACGTAACCCACGACCAGACGGAGGCTATGACCCTGGGCACCCGCATTGTGGTGATGAAGGACGGGGTGATTCAGCAGGTGGATACGCCGCAGAATCTGTACAATAAGCCGGACAATATGTTTGTAGCCGGATTCATCGGTTCGCCGCAGATGAATATGGTAACGGCCCGCATCGCCGAGGAGGGTCAGGTTGTGACGGCTTCTTTCGGCGAGCACGTGATTACCCTGCCGGATTATAAGGGCAAGGCCCTGCGGGAGGGAGGCTATATCGGGAAAAACGTGGTCTTAGGCATCCGTCCCGAGGACATCACCGTGGATGACAGCCGCGCGGCTGAGGGCAATGTCCTGGAGGCAGTGGTGAAGGTATATGAGCTTTTGGGCTCGGAGGCTTACCTGTATTTCGATGTGGAATCGGCCAGCTTTACGTCAAAGGTGGCGGCCCATGTCCAGGCCAGGACCGGGGAGACCAGAAGATTTGTGATGGATCTGGAAAAGCTGCATATCTTCGATTCTTCCACGCAGCAGATTATCTGTCACTGAGGGCTTTGTTCGATAAATTTTTTTCGGATCAGGTCCACGAAGACGTCCACGCTGTCATCCAGCATCGAACGGCTGAAGCCGTCCACTTCTTCGGCCAGCTGCTTGACCTGGATAACGCCGTGGTAATAAATATAGATAAAAGTAATCAATTCGGAGAGATCGCAGGAGGGAGGCAGTTCGCCTCTCTCTTTTGCATAGGAAAAGACCCGGTATTTGAGCTGGAGAAGCCAGTGGGTAAATTCCCTGCACGCGGCGGTCATATCCGGTTCATCCTTTCCCCCGTTCCCAATCCGGCTGAACAGCCCCTTGTCCTGCAGGCAGTATGAAAAATCCTCGCGGAGCATTTCCAGGAAGGGACGGCCCTCCACCAGGATGCGGGAATACGCTTTCTTGTTTTCTTCGATTACGCGCTGGACGCAGGCCCGGTACAGGGCCGCCTTATCGGTAAAATAATAGTACAGAGGGCCGCGGGTCACCCCTTCTTCCTTAGCGATCTCCGCCAGGTTGGTGGCGGCGTAGCCCTGCTCGGCAAAGTGGCGGATGGCGCAGACCAGCAGCCTTTCCTTTGTTTTTTCGTCTCGAATAGCCATGAATACCTCTCCTGAATTCTTAACAAAATTCTTGCAAACAGCAATTTGATTCCGCCATTATGCGGATAATCCTAGTATAAGTCAGAGAATCGATATTGGCAAGCGAGTGTAAATGTTAATTTTTCTTCAAAAATCCCTTGAAATTGTACATACGTGTATGTATAATTGTTTTAGAATGCACAATCATCCAAGACAGCATTCAGAAGAGGAGGAAATAGGATGAGAAGAAAAGCGAAGAGATGGGCCGCTCTCGCTATGGCGGCAGCGATGGCGATGAGCCTGGCGGCCTGCTCACAGACAGACGCGGCGACGGACGCACAGACAGAGGCTCCTTCGGCGGCACCCACGGAAGCGGCGACGGAGGCCGGCACGGAGGCTGCGGCGGAGAAGGTCAGCGGTACCTTTGAGGGAACGGCACAGGGCTTCCATGGACCGGTCACAGTGGAGGTGACTCTGGAGGAAGGGGTGATCACCGATGTGCAGGTGACCTCTCACAGCGAGAGCGAAGGGGTCAGCGATTATTCCATTGAGGAGACCCCGAGGCGGATTCTGGAGGCCCAGAGCTGGAATGTGGATACCTTGAGCGGGGCTACCTACAGCTCGATGGCGGTGAAGTATGCGGCCAGGGATGCGATTGAGGCTTCCGGGGCCGTCGGCCTGGATACGGAGGTGCATGAGGAGCAGCCTGACGACGAGACCATCGATACCGACGTGGTGATTGTAGGCGCAGGCATGGCCGGTATCTCGGCGGCTATCGAGGCTAAGGAGGCAGGGGCCGATGTGATCGTGCTGGAGAAGCTGGATCGGATTGGCGGTTCTGCCATTACCTCCGGCGGCATTGTATACGGCACCAATACGCTGATGAACCGGGATATCGATAACGATCCCGAGGACATGGTGGAGTATTATATTGAGAGAGGCAACAGCAATATCGATGTGGATATCGTCCGCTTCTGGGCAGAACATTCCGGTGAGTCCGTTGACTGGCTGATTGAGGACATGGGCGTGGAGTTTGCGACCCTGGGAGCCTCCGGCACCAGCCCGGCGCAGAGAGCCCACACCACGGCCAACGGCGGGGCCGGCATCATCCTGCCGATGTTTGAACAGTTTGAAGCTCTGGACATTGAGCTGCGCAGGGATACGCCGGTGACTGAGCTGATTTACGACGGCGAGAGAGTGACCGGAGTGGTGGCGGAGCACGACGGGGCGACGGTGACGATCCATGCCGACGCCGTTATCGTGGCCTGCGGCGGCTTCGACGCCAGCGAGGAGGCCAAGGAGCTCTATGCTCCCGATGCGGCCGGCGTGGCCTGCATGTCCAGCTGCGGCAACACCGGCGACTACATCGCCTGGGGCGAGGCGGTCGGCGCTTCGATGATCTTTAAGGGCGGCGTCATGGGAATGCATTCCACGAACCCGGCCTACACCCTGACCGGCGGCATTAACCTGCTGTCCTTTATTCCGACCCTGGGCGTCACCGACGAAGGCGTCCGCTTCGAGAACGAGGCCAACGATTATCCGATCTTCTTTACCGCGATGGTGGAGACAGGCCGGGATATGTTCTACTGGATCTTTGATTCCAATTCCGGCATGACGGAGCTGTGCGAGGAGGCGGTGAATACGGGCTACGGCTACAAGGCCGACACCCTGGAGGAGCTGGCAGAGGCGGCCGGCATGCCGGCGGAAACCTTTATGGAAACGGTAGCCCGCTACAATGAGCTGGGAGCGGCCGGCGTGGACGAGGACTTCGGCAGGGAGGGAATCACCCCTCTGGCGGAGGAAGGCCCTTATTACGCGATTGAAGTGGTTAAAGCGACGGTAGCCGGCTTCGGCGGCTTTGAGATCAACACCGATTCCCAGGTGCTTGACACCGAGGGCAATCCGATTCCCGGACTGTATGCGGCCGGCGAATGCGCCAGCGGCCAGTTCTTTGATAAGGAATACCCCTGCTCCGGCTCGATGCTGTGCATCAGCGCCACCTTCGGGCGGATTGCCGGACAGAATGCCGCGGCGGAGGCAGCTGCCGCGGAATAACTGCAGCGGGATG
>CALWRE010000162.1 GCA_944383835.1 uncultured Lachnospiraceae bacterium
AAAATACATTTTTTTGTACATTCACAATCCCCTTTCCCATATACAGTGGATGCGGGGAAGTCTGGCGGCTGCTGCAGGAGGGAGGGGAACCGATGGGAAGCGCATTGTATCAGAAGATAGGCCTTACCGTGAACCGGATGGCCCAGGATTTGATGAGCCGTGCGGAGGGCGAGAGGATTCCGTCCATTTCGGACTACCAGGAGAAGTTTCAGGTATCCAGAGGAACCGTACAGAACAGCCTGACTTATCTGAAAGAGAAGGGCGCTGTCATGCTGATAAGCCGCGGGCATATGGGGACCTTTATCGAGCATCTGGATTACCGGAAACTGCAGGAGTGCAGCCTGAATAAGGGACTCCTTGGCAGTATGCCTCTGCCCTATTCGATTCTGTATCAGGGCCTGGCCACGGCCCTGTACCAGGAGCTGCAGCCCTTTGAGTTTAACCTGGTCTACACCAGAGGATCGGAGAGCCGCCTGAGTTTGGTCAGCGAGGGGGTATATCAGTTTGCCGCCTGCAGCCGCTACGCTGCGGAAGAATCCATTAAGAATCATATGGAAATCGAAATCGCGGTGGATATGGGTCCGGGCACCTATCTTTCCCGCCACGTATTGATTCTGCGGGATAAGAATGCCAAGGGAATAGAGCCGGGGATGCGGGTGGCCTATGACAGAACCTCGCTGGATCAGAGAGATATCACCGGACTGATCACCGCAGGGATAAGCGGGATTCAGTTTGTGGAGCTTCGAGCCCATCAGACGGTGACAGCCATCCGGGCCGGCCTGATCGACGCCGGCGTGTGGAATGTCGATGAAATAGTGGAATCCGGCTATCGGGACCTGCATATGGTGTTTCTGGACAATATACTGGATGTGAGCCGCTTTTCGGCGGCGGTTCTGGTGATCCGCCGAGGCGAGGAGGCGTTAGGGCATCTTCTGCGGCGTTATGTGAAGCCGGAGGAGGTTCGCCAGATACAAAGGAAAGTAAAGTCAGGAGAAATCCCGGCGGATTACTGATCTGCAAAAGGCAGGTCTTCAGGAGGAATCATGTTAAAACAGAGAATGCAGATTTTAAGGGATGCAGGGGTCATCAGCGGGGAGATCGCCGATTTTATGGATCAGGTCATCGATCTTTTGGCAGAGCGATTCCCGTCGGCCCAGCAGGAAAAATTAGAGATGTTTACCACCCATCTGGCTATGGCGGCCGAAAGAATCCGCAAGGGAGAGACGGTGGACGAGTTGGATGAGGGAACTTGGGAGGAGATTCGCGGCAGCGAGCATTTTGCAAAGGCAAAGGACTTCATGGACGAGATGCTTGCAATCTGTCCGGTGGATTTCCCGGAGGGAGAGAGCCGTTTTATGATGCTGCATATCTGCAGTATGTTAAGCGACTGAGACGCAGGCGTCTGAAAGGGTTTAAAGAGACTGTAGCTGCACCGGCTTATATGGGAGAACCGGGCAGTTGCTGATAAACAGCGAAGCGGAAAGGAGGAGGTTTGTATGATCCGGATTGTCGTTGGCGGGCAGATCAACAAACAGGAAATCGCAGACTTTACCAAGAAGTTCCTCGGTGACAAGGCATCCGTAGATATCAAAGGGGACTTGGATGCCGCGATGGCGCTCAAAGGCGGACAGTACGATTACTACATCGGCGCCTGCAATACCGGCGGAGGCGGAGCCCTGGCGCTGGCGCTGGCTTTGCTAGGAACGGAAAACTGCGCGACGATTTCCATGCCGGGAAAGATTCTGCCGGATGAAGAGATCATCTCCGCGGTCAAAAATGGAAAGAAAGCCTTTGGATTTACAGCGCAGCATGCGGAGAATGTGCTGCCGGTTCTGTTGAAAGCGATCACAGAAAAAGAAGGAGTGTAAAAGAGTATGAAGTACATAGTCATTGTTTGTATCGGCGCATTGGCCTCTATTTTGTCAAACCGCGGAATCGCTGTGTTTAACGATGGTTTCCGTCCGATTGTCCCTCAGTATTTTGATGGTAAGATCAGCCGCAAGGAGCTGGCTGCCATGAGTTTTGCCGTCAGCTTTGGCTTGGTGGTAGGTTTTGGTATTCCTACTTCCATTGCAGCGACGATCATCCTGATCCACTGCCTGCTGCTGACCACCGATATTATCGGTACCTGGTGCCCGGACAGCAAAGTGGGCATGATTCTGGCCGGCGTCATCGGCGGCGTGTATGGCCTGGGCATTCTGGTCGGCCTGGAGGCCATCGTGGATCTGTTCGCCCTGCTGCCTTACAATTTCCTGGACAGCCTGGGCAGCGTTTCCAACTATGTAACCGTTGTCTTTGCCATCTTCCCCGCTGTTGCCGTATCCTATCAGCATGGGTTTAAGGATGGTGCGATCACGGCGATCATCACCGTTCTGGCTTATTTCCTGATCAAGAAGTTCGGTACCTTCAGCCTGGGCGCCAACAGTGTAACCCTGAATGCGGAAGGTATGTCGATGCTGGTCGGCACCATCGTAATGCTGGTCTTCGCTGCCCGCGTAAAGGGAGAGGGCGATGCCAATGCAAACCTGGTGCATGTATTCTCGGACCAGGTGGCGAGAATCCGTAAGAATTGGCCTCTGCTTGCCATCATGGGCGGCCTGCTTGCCTGCGGCACCAGCCTGTCGATCATCGCCGGCGATCCCGCATCCCTGGCTCTGCTGGCCGAGGGCGCTTACGCTGACGCGGCGCTGACCGCTCTGGCCAGAGCCATCGGCTTCGTACCCCTGGTGTTTACGACTGCTATCGTAACCGGCGTTTACGGTACTTCCGGATGTACCTTTGTATTTGTGGTTGGTCTTGCCCTGCACGGCAATCCGATTCTGGCCCTGATTCTTGGCGCAGTCGTCATGGTAGTGGAGCTTCTGCTGATCAACGTCTTTGCAAAGGGAATGGATAAATTCCCTGGCGTTAAGGATATGGGCGAGCACATTCGTACTTCGATGAACAAGGTGCTGGAAGTAGCTCTGTTGGTTGGTTCCGTAGTTGCAGCAGAGTCCATGGCTTCACAGGCCGCAGGTCTCTCCGGCATCGGCGCTCTGTTTGTTATCGCCTGCCTGCTCCTGAACCGTCGGACGAAAAAGCCTATTGTTGAGATGGCTGTCGGCCCTGTGGCCTGCATTATCTTTGGCATTCTGCTGAACATTCTGCTGGTGATCGGCCTGATTACCATGCCTGCGGCAGCTTGACTCCATTAGAATGAATAGAAAGAACGAATCAGTTAGTCAGTGAGTGAAGCGGGCGGGAGCGTCCCGGCACAGACGCGCCGGAACGCCTCCGTCCGCTTCGCTTCTATTTTAGGTAAAGAGGTAGAGCAAAACAATGAGTGGTTATACACTGATGCATGAGCATACGACGATCAATCTGTCCGGTGTAAAAAAGGACATGGACTGCCGCCTGGACTGTTATGAGGAGACAGCGAAGGAATATCGCCGTCTTCATGAGCTGGGAGTGGACACGATTGTGGACGTGACCTGCGACGGGATGGGGCGCGATCCGGAGTATGTAAGCCGTATGGAAAAGGAGACAGGAATTCATATTGTTCAGTCCACCGGTTTTTATAAAGAGCCTTTTTTGCCCCAGCGGGTTTATGAATCCACGGCGGACGAGCTGGCTGCCTGGATGATCGGCGAGATTACCGAGGGAATCCCAGGCGGGCCGAAGGCTGGCATGATCGGCGAGATTGGAACCAGCAAAAACGTGATGACCGATGCAGAGCGGAAGGTTTTCGATGCGGCGATTATGGCGGCGGAGGAGACGAACGCTCCGATTTACACCCATACGACGCTGGGAACCTGCGGACTGGAGCAGGCGCTGTATCTGCGCCGGTCAAGCCTGGATTTGGGACGGGTGGTGATCGGACACATGGATCTGTCCGGGGATCTGGATTATATCCGCCGGGTTCTGGCCACCGGCGTCTGCATCGGCTTTGACACGGTGGGGAAGAAAGCTTATCTGCCGGACGAGACCCGCGTGGAATTCTTACAGGAACTGGAGGCGGAGGGCATGCTCGGCCAGGTGGTGCTGTCCCTGGATCTGACGCGCAAATCCCATTTGACCTATAAGGGCGGCATCGGTTATGCCTACCTCATCGAAACCTTCCTGCCGATGTTAAGAGAGGCGGGGATCTCGGAAAAGAGTATACGGAAGATGCTGGTGGATAACCCGAAGCGTATTCTGTGCGGAGCATAAAAAGATGACGGAACAGGAAAAGAAAATCCTCAGCTATGCCAAGAGGACGATGGCGGCCCAGAGAAACCCTTACGGCAGTGTGGAAAAGGTGTTCCCTCTTGCGGTTGACAGCCTGGCTGCCGATGCAGAAACCAGGTATCTGGGAATAAAGAACACAGCCGCGATACCGATGGAGGCGCTGAGCCGTCTTTCGCAGGCTGGCTTTGCGCTCCATACGGTGGATCGGATGTCCTTTGGCGGCCGGGCGGTGGATATGGGGCTTCGGAATCCTCTGACAGGCCGGCCGATGACCGGCAGCAGCAGCGGAACGGCTGTGAATGTTTTTCTCCATTTCAACGACCTGGGCTTAGGCACCGACGGAGGCGGCTCCGTGCTGGCCCCGGCAATGAGCCTGAATCTCTATGGCTTTATCAGCCCGCTGTTCTGTACCAATGAGATGAAGAAAAAGGAAAAACGTTCTACCGACGGGATTTCCTTTTTCCCTTCTCTGGGTCTGATAGCCAGGGAATTTGCCGTTTTGAAAAAGGGAATCGAGGCGCTGCTGGAGCCTGGGCCGGAGACAGCCGAGGGCCTTTCCCCCAGGGTTTACCGGCTGAAAGCGGACGGTCTGTATGACGGGGAAATCAGGCTGGGGCCGGCAGTGGACGGCCGAGCGGGCCGCCGGGAGCTGCTGCGCTTTATGGCCGAGGTCCTGCCGGAATGCGACTGGCTGATTAGCGAGGAAGGGCCGGTGGATGTGGAAGGCCTGGGCGACTCGGTTTTCGGGCATTTTGATCCCAACACGGCAAGGATGCAGCAGAAAGCGGGAAAAGGCTTTCTTCGCGTTGTCAATATGGCCGGGGCCAGCGCCCTGTGCATCCCCGGGAAGGCCCTGGGCTGCGGGGAACTTTGGATCTGCCGCTCTGAGGCCGGCGCGGTGCGGCGCATGCTTGGCAGTGTGGCCGGCGTCGGGGAATACCGGGATGAGATGACAGAATGGTATTTCGGTAATCTGGATCAATATCTGGAAGGCGGCGCCTTGACGCCGCAGTGACGGCCTCCGGTATTCGAAAGCCGCCAAAAAATCGGTAGAAAAAAGGAGAAAAACGATGAAAACATATCCCCTTGACAGTATATCCATAGAGGAGGCGCAGGCCCTGCAGTTCAAGGTCGCGGACTGCATCACCCAGGAATTTGCAGGCCATGAGATCCTGACCTGCGGCGACCTGGGCGTGGTGCCGGGCCTCAATAAGCCGGTGACAACGCTGAAGGCGGAGAAGGTCATCGCCCGGATCTTTGATGCACAAAAGAGCATTCTGGTTCGCGGCGCCGGCACGGGGGCGATCCGCTACGCCCTGTTTGCCGTGATGAAGGCGGGAGATACTCTTCTGGTTCATACCTCCCCGATTTACAGCACGACCCAGACCACGGTGGAGATGCTGGGCCTTACGGTTGTCCGGGCGGATTTCAACGACCTGTCCGAGATTCGCCGGGTGATGGGGGAACATCCGGAGATAAAGGCTGCCCTGGTACAGTATACCAGGCAGAGCATCGGGGATTCCTACGATATGGAGGAGGTCGTTCACGCCATAAAGGAATGCCGGGATATCCCGGTGGTAACCGACGACAACTATGCAGTGATGAAGGTGAAAAAGAACGGCAGCCAGTGCGGGGCCGACCTGGCCTGCTTTTCCACCTTTAAGCTTCTGGGCCCGGAGGGGATCGGCTGCGTCGTCGGCAAGGCGGAATATATCGACCGGATCATCAAGCATCACTATTCCGGAGGCAGCCAGACCCAGGGGCACGAGGCCCTGGAAGTGCTTCGGGGAATGACCTATGCCCCGGTGGCCCTGGCGATTCAGGCTGCAGTCAACGAGCGGCTGGCAGCCCGCTTAAAGGGCGGAGAGCTGACAGGGATAAAGGACGCCTTTTTAGCCAACGCCCAGTCTAAGGTGCTGCTGGTGGAGTTCGCGGAACCGATTGCAGAGGAGGTTCTAAAGGAGGCGGAGAAGCTGGGGGCAGCTCCCAATCCGGTGGGGGCGGAATCACGCTATGAAATTGTACCCATGTTCTACCGCGTTTCGGGGACGTTCCGGGCGGCCGATCCGACGATCACCAAACGGATGATCCGGATCAATCCGATGCGCAGCGGGGACGACACGGTGATCCGTATTCTGCGGGAGGCGATGGAAAGAGTGAGAGGAAAAGGGTGAGAGGATGTTTTTAAATAAGCTGCAAAAGGACAATCCCAGGCTGATCGAGGCGATCTGCAGGCTTCATCAGTCGGGAGAACTGCTGCCGGATTCCTATGTGGTGGATCTGGAGCAATTTCGGGCCAATGCCGCCGCCATCAAAAAGAAGGCGGACGAAAAGGGGATTCGCCTGTTTTTCATGTTAAAGCAGCTGGGGCGCTGCCCGGCCCTGGCGGCTGAGCTGGTGAAGCTGGGCTATGAAGGGGCTGTGGTGGTGGATTTCAAGGAGGCGCAGGTAATGATGCGCCATCATATCCCCATCGGCAATGTGGGGCATCTGGTCCAGACGCCGGAGGGCATGCTGGACGAGGTTGTAGCCTACGGGCCGGAGGCGGTCACCGTATTTACCGAGGAAAAGGCCAGATCCGTTGACCGGGCGGCCAAAAAGGCGGGGAGGGTGCAGAAAATCCTGCTCCGCGTCTTTGACGATAGCGATATGATTTACAGCGGACAGACGGCCGGCATTTCTCTGGGAGAGCTGCCGGAGCTTTTGAATCGGCTCTGCGACTGCACTTCCATCCACCCGGCAGGCGTGACCTCCTTCCCCTGCTATCTGTATCAGGACGAACTGGGAGATATCGGGCCGACGCCCAATTTAAAGACGGTGCTTAAAGGGGCGGAAATCATGCGGACCTGCGGCTATGAGCCGGAGATTATCAATACCCCGTCGGCCACCTGCGTGCGTTCCCTGGAGTTAATGAGCCGGCTGGGAGGAAACTGCGGGGAGCCGGGCCATGGGCTGACGGCGACGACGCCGGCCCACGCCGTTTCGGATCAGCCGGAGAAAAGCTGTGTGGCTTATGTCAGCGAGGTTTCCCACAACTTTGACGGCAAAGGCTACTGCTATGGAGGAGGCTATTACCGCCGCTCCCATGTGGCAGGCGCTCTGGTGGGGACGGAGGCGGGGGGCCTTCGGCAGCTGCAGGTGACGCCGCCCAGCTTGGAAAGCATCGACTATCATTTTGCACTCTCCGAGCTCTGTGCGGTCGGCGAGACGGTGATCATGGCTTTCCGCTATCAGATCTTTGTGACCCGCAGCGACCTGGTCCTGCTGGAAGGGGTCTCGGAAGGAAAGGCCAGGATTGCAGGGGTGTATGACAGCCTGGGAAATGAAAAACAGCCGGCGGGCCGGCTGTAAGGAGGACAGAAATAAGATGAAGCGCTTTATTGTGATTGTATTGGACGGTTTCGGGATG
>CALWRE010000163.1 GCA_944383835.1 uncultured Lachnospiraceae bacterium
CTTCCCCCAGCACGGTGGCCATCATGCCGGAGGCGGAGGAAGTGGATGTGCAGATCGATATGAACGATTGCAAGTTTGACGTGTTCCGTGCCTCCGGCAACGGCGGGCAGTGCGTCAATACAACGGATTCCGCTGTGCGGCTGACCCATATCCCGACGGGAATCGTAATTTCCTGCCAGGACGAAAAGTCGCAGCTGAAAAATAAAGAGAAGGCGCTGAAGGTGCTGCGCTCCCGCCTTTATGATCTGGAGCTGGCCAAAAAGCAGAAGGCGGAGGCCGAGGAGCGCAGGAGCCAGATCGGCACGGGGGATCGTTCGGAGAAGATCCGCACCTATAATTTCCCCCAGGGCCGGGTGACGGAGCATCGGATCAAGCTGACCCTGTACCGGATTAACGATATCATGGACGGGGATTTGTTTGAAATCATAGACAGCCTGATCGCGGCCGACCAGGCGGAGAAACTGGCGAAGCTCAGCGAGACGGCATAGGACGAGGGCAGTGGGGAGAGCCGGGAGCGCAGGGGACGGACACAGGGTACACAAAGGGATGGGCCCGCAGGGGCATAGACGGAGGATAAGGTATGGAAATTACGATTATTGGAATCGCAGGGGGCTCCGCCTCCGGCAAAACGACTGTGGTAAGGAAACTGGGCGAGCGCTTTGGCAGCCAGATTCAGGTGCTGGGGCATGACAATTACTATCGGGCCCACGATGGAATGCCTTTCGCGCAGCGGGCCCAGCTGAACTACGATCACCCCGACGCTTTTGAGACGGAGTACATGGTCAGCCACATTGAAGAGCTGAAGGCGGGGCGGGCCATCGAGCATCCCACCTACGACTACACCGTCCACAATCGGGCTAAGGAGACGGTGCGGATGGAGCCCCGGCCGGTGATTATCGTCGAGGGCATATTGGTGCTGGAGGATGCCCGGCTGCGGGAACTGATGGATCTGCGTATCTTTGTGGACACAGACGCGGAGGAGAGGTTGGCCCGCCGTATCCTGCGGGATACCAAGGAGAGGGGCCGCAGCCTGGAATCGGTGCTGAACCAATACAGCGCCACGGTCAAGCCGATGCACGAGAAATTTGTGGAGCCCAGCAAGAAGTACGCGGATCTGATTATTCCCCGCGGCGGCCACAATAAGCCGGCTCTGGACATTCTGGAATGCTATATCGAGGCGCTCTTGGCACGCAACGCATAAGTTTTCAAGCCGGCTTTTCAGCCGGTTTTGCCGTAAGGGCATCCTGCCTAGAATTTTTCGGGAGAGGGACGACAGAGGGTCGCCCTTCTTTTTTTTGCGCGATATACCCGGCAAGGGACAAATTTCTTTTGGGAGCATATGTATAAAGTGGAAGCAAAAATACAGAAAGGAGTCCCATATGGATTTTGGAATAGCCGGCGTGGCGGTGATTACCGTGATCTGCTATCTGGCAGGGCAGGCGATTAAGGCCACGCCTCTGGCATCGAAGTGGGTGCCGGTCCTCTGCGGTGCGCTGGGCGGCGTGCTGGGGGTAATCGCCTGCCTGACTATGGAGAGCTTTCCGGGAGAGGATCCCCTGACCTCCATCGCCATTGGCATTGTTTCAGGGCTGGCGGCCACCGGCGCCAATCAGATTTATAAACAGTTGAAGGGGGACGGCGAGAAGTGAATATAACAAAGCAATATCTCATCCAAAACGACTGTTATAAAGCGGGGAGGAAAATTACGCCGCAGGGTTGCATGGTGCACAGCACGGCCACGCCTGGGGTGATGGCGGAGGACTTTGCCCTGCGCTGGAACAAGCCGGGCATCGAGAAGGCCGTGCACTTTTTTGTGGACGATGCGGATATTATCGAGACACTGCCCTGCGAGAAAGGAAATGCCTGGAGGGCCTGGCACTGCGGAAGAGGGGCGAAAGGCTCCGGCAATGACACAATGGTTTCCCTGGAGATATGCGAGCCGCTGAACCTGAGGGACGGGGCATATTTCCGGAAAGCGTATGACAAGGCGGCGGAGCTTGCGGCCTATCTGTCCGGCATCTTTGGGTTTGGGGCGGAGGATATTATCTGCCACAGCGAAGGCTATGCGGCAGGCATCGCCAGCAACCATGCCGATGTGATGCATTGGTTTCCGCTGCATGGAAAGACAATGGACGATTTTCGCCGCGATGTGAAGGCCAGACTGGAAAGTGAGGGAACCGGCGGCGAAGGAGAGACGGGCGGAGGCGAAACGGGAGAGGGCGGCGCGGACGGCACCAGCGGCGATTCGGCGGATCTTCTCTACCGCGTGCAGACCGGGGCCTTCCGCAATAAGGATTATGCCGCCGGACTGCGTGAAAAACTGAGGATGGACGGGTACGCGGACGCCTATGTCAAGGCGGCGGACGGCTATTATAAGGTACAGGTCGGGGCTTTCCACTCCCTGGCCAATGCAGACCGGCTTTCGGCGGAGTTGGAGGAGAAGGGGTACGAGACTTACATTGTAAACGGAAACGCCTGATACCGGATGCATCCTGGTATGCATTATGGGATGCATCGCGCCGCTGAAAAAGAAAAAGATAAAAAGAAAAAAGAGACGGTCCCGCAGCCTCCGGGTTTTTCCAAGCCCTGGATGGCTGCGGGGCTGTCTCTTTGACAGCCATTAAAGCTTCGATTTGCTGGAATCGGGATTTACAGGTCGCAGCTTCCCACCGTGCGGGGGAAGGGAATCACGTCGCGGATATTGCCCATACCGGTCAGGTACATGACGCAGCGCTCAAAGCCGAGGCCGAAGCCTGCGTGTCTGGCGGAGCCGTAGCGGCGCAGATCCAGATAGAAGCCGTAGTCCTCTTCCCGGAGGCCCAATTCCTTCATCCGGGTCAGGAGCTTATCGTAATCATCCTCGCGCTGGCTGCCGCCGATGATCTCGCCGATGCCCGGCACCAGGCAGTCCATGGCGGCCACGGTCTTGCCGTCGTCGTTCTGCTTCATATAGAAGGCCTTGATCTCCTTCGGATAGTCGGTGACGAAGACCGGGCGCTTGAAGAGCTGCTCGGTCAGATAGCGCTCATGCTCGGTCTGCAGGTCGCAGCCCCAGGAAACCTTGTAGTCAAATTCGTCATTGTGCTCTTCCAAAAGGCGGATGGCCTCGGTGTAGGTCACATGGCCGAAATCGGAATGGAGCACATGGTTTAAGCGCTCCAGCAGGCCCTTGTCTACGAAGCTGTTGAAGAAATTCATCTCCTCCGGGGCGTTCTCCAGCACATAGCGGATGATGTACTTTAACATGCTCTCGGCTAGGATCATATCGTCCTTCAAATCGGCGAAGGCAATCTCCGGCTCGATCATCCAGAACTCGGCCGCATGGCGGGTGGTATTGGAATTCTCCGCTCGGAAGGTGGGGCCGAAGGTGTAGATTTTCTTAAAGGCCATGGCGTAGGTCTCGCCGTTTAACTGGCCGCTGACCGTCAGGTTGGTGGGTTTGCCGAAGAAATCCTTCGTATAGTCCACCGCCCCGTCGGCGGTGCGGGGAATGTTGTTTAAATCCAGGGTGGTCACCTGGAACATCTCGCCGGCCCCCTCGCAGTCGCTGCCGGTGATTAACGGGGTGTGCACATAGACGAAGCCCCGCTCCTGGAAAAACTGGTGGATGGCCGCCGCTGCCAGGGAACGGACGCGGAACACCGCCTGGAAGGTATTGGTGCGGGGGCGCAGATGGGAAATCGTGCGCAGGTATTCGAATGAATGACGCTTTTTTTGGAGAGGATAATCGGGTGTGGACGCCCCCTCCAGCTCAATGGATTCCGCCTGGACCTCAAAGGGCTGCTTCGCCTCGGGAGTCGGAACCAGAGTCCCTTTCACCAGGACGGCGGCGCCTACGTTTAGCTTGGACAGCTGGGCAAAATTTTCCTGGCTGTCGTGGTAGACCACCTGGAGGGGCTCAAAAAAGGTTCCGTCGCTGACGACCAAAAACCCGAAATTTTTGGAGGCGCGGTTAGAACGGACCCAGCCGCCTACTTCTACGGTCTGGTTCAGATATTTTTCTTTGCTGCGAAATATATCGCGGATATCGGTTAAGTTCATGGTATCTCCTTCCTGACGGCGCAGTCTCCTGGCGCAGATTTCAGTTGGTGCAGATTTCGGTCCGCCGGCGGCCGCGGGCGGGGCCGTCCGCCGATAAAAATGCGCGGGACTGCGCATGTCCCATAGTTCAGGGCGCATATAATAGATTATAAATGATTTTTTCCCGCCCTGCAAGACGATAGTCAAGGAAAAATGCACAAAGAAAATTTGGAAAATCAAATATTTTTATTCACTAATTCTAAAATATGTGATATACTGGAAACAAAGCTGTACAAGCTTTCTTCTGTTCGGAAACGCTGCACCCGGACAGAGACTAATCTTACAACAAGGGGTGAATTGTGTGATTAAGAAAGAAATGATTGCTATGCTGTTGGCAGGCGGACAGGGAAGCCGCCTGGGCGTACTGACCGCAAGGGTGGCAAAGCCTGCAGTGGCCTTTGGCGGTAAGTATCGCATTATCGATTTCCCGCTGAGCAACTGTATCAATTCTGGTATTGATACGGTTGGCGTGCTGACACAGTATCAGCCGCTAAAACTGAATACGCACATAGGTATCGGTATTCCGTGGGATTTGGACCGGAATATCGGCGGCGTTACGGTTCTCCCGCCCTATGAGAAGAGCCGCAACAGCGAATGGTACACCGGAACGGCGAACGCCATTTACCAGAATCTGAATTATATGGAGATGTACAATCCTGAGTACGTCCTGATTCTGTCCGGCGACCACATTTATAAGATGGATTATGAGGTGATGCTGGATTATCACAAGGCGAATAATGCAGACATCACGATTGCAGCCATGCCGGTGCCGATGGAGGAAGCGCATCGCTTCGGCATATTGGTTACGGACGACCGCAACCAGATTACCCAGTTTGAGGAGAAGCCTGCCAATCCCAGCAGCAACCTGGCCTCGATGGGTATCTATATCTTTAACTGGAAGGTATTAAAGGAAGCCCTGATTGCTTTGTCCGACGAGCCTGGCTGTGATTTTGGAAAACATGTCATCCCTTATTGTTTCGGCGGAGGAAAGCGGATTTTCGCTTATGAGTATAACGGATATTGGAAGGATGTGGGAACGCTCACCTCTTACTGGGAGGCCAATATGGAGCTGATCGACATCATCCCCGTATTCAATCTCTATGAGGAGTATTGGAAAATTTATACGAAGAGCGATATTCTTCCGCCCCAGTATATTTCGGCCGACTCGATGATTGAGCGCAGCATTATCGGCGAAGGAACCAGCGTGTACGGCAGCGTCTATAATTCCGTGATTGGTTCCGGCGTCACCATCGGCAAGGGGGCCGTAGTCAGCAACTCCATTATCATGCAGGACGTGGTAATCGGCGAGGGCAGCGTAATCGAGAAAGCGATTATTGCGGACAAGACCGAGATCGGCGCCAATGTGCGGATGGGCGTAGGCGAGTTTGCCCCCAGCAAGCTGGATCCCAAGGTGTACAATGCGGATCTGGTGACGGTGGGCGAAGAGTCCTTTATTCCGGACGGTGTGACAATCGGCAAGAATACGGCTATCTCCGGCGTCACCGAGAAGGATGATTATCCGGATGGAAATCTGGCCAGCGGCGAATACGTGATAAAGGCAGGTGGGGTACAGTGAGAGCGATAGGAATTATTTTAGCAGGCGGAAACAACAAAAAAATGGGTGTGCTTTCCCAGAAGAGGGCAATCTCAGCCCTGCCTATGGCAGGAAGCTATCGGGCCATCGATTTTTCCCTGAGCAATATGACCAATTCCCAGGTGAAAAAGGTGGCGGTGATCACACAGTACAATTCCCTGTCCTTGAACGAGCACTTAAGTTCCTCCAAATGGTGGAATTTCGGCCGCAAGCAGGGCGGGCTTTTCGTCTTCACGCCCAGCATTACGCCCACCAATGCCAACTGGTACCGCGGCACGGCGGATTCCATCTATCAGAATATTAAGTTTCTGAAGGACAGCCACGAGCCCTATGTGGTGATTGCCAGCGGCGACGGCATCTATAAGCTGGATTACGGCGATGTGCTGGAATATCATATCGCGAAGAAGGCGGATATCACGATGGTCTGCAAGAGGCTTCCGGAGAGCGAGGATCTGTGCCGCTTTGGCCTGGTGAAGCTGTCCGACGACAACCGGGTCGTCGATATCGACGAGAAGCCTATGGTGGCGACCTCCAATATTGTCAACTGCGGCGTTTATGTGATCCGCCGCCGTCTGCTCATCGAGCTTTTGGAGCAGTGCGCGGACGAGGAGCGCTACGACTTTGTGCGGGACGTGCTGGTGCGCTATAAGAATGTGAAAAAGATTTACGCATATCCCCTTACGACATATTGGGGGAATATCAGCAGCATCCCTGCCTATTATAAAACCAATATGGACTTCTTGGACGCCAGGGTGAGGGATTATTTCTTCCATCAGTATCCCGATGTGTATTCCAAGGTAGACGACAATCCGCCGGCAAAGTATAACCCGGGCAGCCATGTTCGCAACAGCTTGGTGTCCAGCGGCTGTATCATCAACGGAACGATCGAAAATTCGATTTTGTTTAAACAGGCATATATCGGCAACAACTGTGTGATCCGCAATTCCATCATCCTCAATGATGTGTATATCGGAGACAACACGGTAATCGAAAACTGCATCGTAGAGAGTCATGATACAATCAAGGCAAACATGACCTATGTTGGCAGCCCTGACAATATCCGGGTAGTTGTGGAAAAAAATATTCGATACGACTTCTGAGACAGGATAAAAGTACGGAGGTGTCAGCATGCAGATTACGGATGTAAGAGTAAGAAAAGTCGCAAAAGAGGGAAAGATGAAAGCAATCGTGTCCATCACGCTGGACAACGAATTCGTCGTCCATGATATCAAGGTAATCGAAGGGGAAAAGGGCGTATTCATCGCCATGCCCAGCCGCAAGGCAACGGACGGGGAATATCGGGACATTGCGCATCCGATCAACTCAGAAACTCGTGACAGAATCCAGAGGGTTATTCTTTCCAAGTACGAATCTGCGGCTTCAGAGGACGAGGCCGGGGAGGTTTTGGACGGCTGAGACACCGCAACAAATAAAACCGGTCCGAAGAGAGTCTCTTCGGGCCGGTTTTTTAACGGAAATTATTCCTCGGACAGATCGCTCAGAACGGTTTGGGCAGTGAGGCGTCCGAAGGTTACGCCGACGGCTACCGGGTCGTTTCCTAAAAGCTTATTATCCGTAACCTCACCGGCGGCATACAGGCCGGGAATGGGAGCGCCGTCCGTATCCAGGACACGGCCGTCCAGGTCGATGCTCAGGCCGCCTCTGGTGTGGTGAACGCCGGGAATTACAGGTACGGCATAATAGGGAGCCTCATCCAGCCGGGAGCGCATATCGGTGCGGCCGAACGCATCCTCTCCGCTGTCATAGCCAGCCTGATAATCCGCGATGGTCTGGGCTAAAACAGCAGGGTCAATATCGATCTTCTCGGCTAATTCCTCGATGGTATCGGCGCTGACTGCGTAATTCGGATTGCAGGCCAGGGCGTTTGCATCCATAATGGCCCAGGCTTTGCCGTCCGCTTTTTTTACTTCTGCGTAGGCCACATCCGAGTAATTGGCCATCTCATCGGTAAAGCGCTCTCCTTCGTAGGTGACCAGAATGCCGCCCTCGTAGCGTACGCCGCTGACAGACATAGCCACGCCGTTGTTATCGTAGAGAGTGGGATTGAAGGTAAACTCCGTCATGTTGCTGGTGGCTGCACCGATGGCCTCTGCCATCAGAATGCCGTCTCCCGTGGTGGCGGAGGTGTTGGAGGTGGGGGCATCCGCCCAGTCGGGTGCATATTCTGCGATCATATCCTTGTTTGCCGCAAAGCCGCCGGAGGCGATAATTACAGCGTCCGCCATAATATTGTAAGTTCCGTCAGGACCGTCTACTGTTACGCCGACAACGCGGCCGTCCTCCACAATCAGAGCAGTGGCAGGAGATTGAAGGCGGATGTCTACGCCCAGATTTTCATTGGCCTCTGTCAGCTTGGAAACCATCTGGTTAGGCAGCTTGCTGCCGTTCTCATCCACAGAATAAATTTCACGTCCTGTAACGCTGGTAACTTTAATGCCCAGCGTATCTACCACCCATTCGGCGGTGAGGCCGGAGTTTTCCACAAATCGGCGGGCAAAGTCGGGGTCAACGCCAGGAGTCTCCATCACGAAATTGTATTGATCTTCTTCCGTATATGTAACGCCGAATTCCTCCTGCATGTGAGTGCTGTTTGCGGCAAAGAAGCCGGCCTGGGCCGTGTTGCCGCCGGTCATGATCTGTTTTTCCAGCAGAATGACCTCCTTGCCGCCTTCTCTGGCAAAGTAAGCGGCAGTCAGTCCTGCACCTCCTGCTCCAATGACAACAACATCCGTTTCCTCAGACACAGGCGCGGTGCTTTCCTGCGTTTCCGTCTGCGTTTCGGTCTGTGCTTCTGTCTGCGCGGATGCAGCCGCAGTGGTTTGTGCAGCAGGGTTTTGCTGACCGCTGCAGCCGGCAAGCAGACTTGCTGCGAGAAGCAGGCTCACAATAGACAGCCATCTCTTTTTCATAATTTTTCTCCCTTCTTGTCATTTGGTATGCAGCCTTTGGACTGCAAAGGATATTGTAAGCTGTGTTTGACAAAAATTCTATTGTGCTAAATTAAAATCTTGTCAAGGATTTTGTTTTATATTATAAGAAAATATAAGATTTTATAGGTGTTTACCCAAAAATAAGGATAGACGGGGCGATTTGAACCAAATGCATTGTAAAAAAAACAAAAATGGAACGGAGATATAGGATAATGACACAACGACTTATGGATCTGCTTTTATCAGGAGCAGAACTGCGGACCTTGATTGATGCGGCGGAAGATATACTTGGAAATCCGCTTGCTTTTATTGACCGGAATCAAAACGAACCTTTGCTGTCCAAAAGCTATCCGCAGGACGATATAGAAGATAAGATATACCGCCGCCGCAATATTTCATCGGCGGAATATGAGAAGGATACGGGGTATGTGATGGCTCTGTCGCTGACGGGCCGCCCTCATATTATTGCCTGGCCCAATATCCGCCGGCGGCGGATGATCTGCGGCAGTCTGGTAGGGGGCAGGCATTTGGGCGGGATCCGCCTGCCGGATGTGGGCCGTCCTCTCGAGGACCTGGATCCGGACGCGGTAACGGAGACCGCACAGATTTTAGGGATGGCTATGGTTTTAAACGGCTGGCCGGCCGATACGGAGATAAACGATGGACAGGAACTGCTGTTTAGCATTTTGAATCAGAGAATCAATCCTCCGTTTTTGGCGAACCGGATGCTCTACCTCCTATTTCCGGAGGGCAGCACTTATTGCATGCTTTGGTTTATTGCGGATTCTGCGGAAGGCCTGCTGCCGGACCTGCAGACCTACTGCTACGCCCTGGCGGAAAACGGATTTGCGGCCCTCACCGATTATCAGGCTCTGCTAAAAAACCGGGAGACGCTGGACCGGGAGATTCGGTCGAGGGGAAGGCTGGTCAGCTGCAGCGACTCCTTCCCTTCGGTTCAGGAGATATATGAGAACTTTCGCCTGGCCCAGTCCGTCTTTCAGTATGCCTTGGCGGCGGGGCAGACAGAGGGCCTGGCCCTGTTCAATGACTATCGCTTGCATCATATGCTGGCCTCTGTTTCCCGCCTGCCGGATGCCTCCCGCTATCTGCATAATGGGATACGTGCGCTGCGGGATTATGACAGGGAGAAGGGGACGGAATATCTGGCGACCCTGCGCACCTATCTGGACTGCAATCAAAACATTGGTCGGACGGCGCAGCGGCTGTGCGTACACAAAAACACGGTTTTTTACCGGCTTGGACGACTGAAATCCGACTTTGGGCTGGATATTCAGGATACCAAGACGCTGGTATCGCTCTATTGCTCGCTGTGGCTGGGGGATATATTGTAAAGGATATATTAAAATATTGCCGCTTAGCATTCCAGAAGCAGGTTAAGGGCGGGGTTGGCCTCGTTTTTGCGCAGGACAATGACGGCGCCGTAATGAGACGGGCAGTCGCTTATGGAAACAGCTTTCAGCTTTCCAATGCGGCCGTCCAGAAAGCATTCCGGCATCAGGCCGATGACCTGTCCCATAGCGGCAGACATAAATATTTCTTCCGTCTTTTCCCGCATCTGCATCTGTTCTTCCGTCAGCCCATACTGCAGACAGTCGGAAAGAAGGGTCTGGAGAGCGCAGGAACGGAGCCCTAGTTTATGGATCAGTATGGTGTAGGCGGAAAGATCCTGAAAGCATAAGGGCTCTTTTTCAGACAGGGGGCAATCTGGTGAAAATACAGCGGCCAGCCGTCCCGGACTTATCAGCGAGGATTTTAGTTCAGGTTCATTTTGAATGAAGGACTGGGAGGTAATTACGGCATCAAGGGAATAGTTTTTTAATTCCTGAAGCGTTTCTTCGGTAGCGGGAGCATGCAGAAGATCCACATTTACGGCGGGATACTTCTCCCGGAGGACTTTCAGCTTGGTGGTCAGAAAATCCAGGGCGCTCATATTGGGATAACCGATGCGGATAAGGGTCCGCGATTTTTTCTGCGCCTCTGTGAGGCGGTACAGCTGCTGAAAGTCTGAAACGATCCGCTGCGCTACCGGCAGACAGGACTCTCCAATGGGAGTCAAAGATATTTTGCGGCGCTCCCGGTAAAACAGCTGACAGTCCAGCTCTCGTTCCAGTTCTGCAATTTGACGGCTGACGGCGGGCTGGGTGACGTAGAGAAGCCGGGCCGCCTGGGAAAAGCTGTGTTCTTGCGCTACGGTGACAAAATATAATATTTCTTGAAAATTCATGGATGCTCCTGATTGACATCAACCGGCAGACAGAAAAACTCTGCCTGCCGGTACTGTAAGTGTGTTGTAAACGTATCGTTGTATTGCGTATAGGCACGCGCAACAGATGGCTCTGTTACTGTGTAGCCAGAATAGATTCGGCGGCCAGTCTGCCGGAAATCAAAGCCCAGCCGATGGGGCTGCCCTGAATGGTATCGTTTCCATGAAGGCCGAATACAATCTCTCCGGCGGCATAGAGGCCGGGAATGGGGTTGTCCTCTGCATCAAGAACCTCGTAGTTTTCCGAAACTTCTACTCCTCCCAGGGTGGTAGCAAAGCGGAGATACTGGGCAACTAAGGTATATGGACCATCTCCAATCTGCGCATTCAGCTGAGTGCGGCCAAAATCTTCGTCAACGCCGTTTTCTACAAAAGAGTTGTAGCGCTCCACCGTTTCTTTCAGCACATCGGGATCCATTCCGGCCAATGCGGCCACTTCCTCCAAGGTATCGGCCTGATAGATTACCTGGGAAGCATTGCCCTGGGCTTCAATAAAGCCGTCCAGCTCTTCTTCATTGGTCATAACCCCCATGGAGTTGGTCAGGACTGTTTCCCTCCAGGCCGTGTAGGAGGCCTGATCCAGAAGCATGTAGACAAGTCCTTCGCTGTCATTTAAAATCGCATTTTTGAAATCGGTATTGTAACCGCCTTCGCAGAAAGCGCGGACTCCTTCGCTGGTGACGCAGATAGCGCTGGTATTGGCGAAGGCATAGTTGTCATATCCCGTTTGAATGGTAGCTTTGCCTTCCTCATACTGCCAGCCGGCGGGATATAGTTTCCCAAAGTCCATATGGACGAGCTCGGCGCCGACAGCCTCTGCCATGATATGTCCGTCTCCGGTGGAACCGGCAAAGCCATAATAGGGGGCTTCTTTGAGGGTATCGGTTAAAAAGTCCGCATTGGCCCCATAGCCGCCGGTGGCCAGAATGACCGTATCGGCATGTACTTCTATGGTTTCTCCCTCATTATTTTCAGCCAGGCAGCCAATAACGGTTCCGCTTTCATCCTGAAGCAAGGTGTTGGCCCGTGTCTGCATCAGCACCTCTACATTCTGCTGCTGCATCGCTTCGGATATTTTTTCAATAATTGCCGCACCGCCGCCCACGGCCAAAAAGACCCGGTCGGCTGTATGCTCTTCGCTGGGAGTGGGATCCTGGAAGGGAACGCCCAGCTCCACCAGCCAATCAAAGGTTTCTCCGGTATGGGCGACAAAGGTATCAACCATCCATTCGATATTATAACCATTTCCGGCTTTGAGGATGTCCTCCTTCAGCAGCTCGGCAGAGTCTTCAATACCGGCCTGCGCCTCAAATTCAGAGCCGTAGGAGTCCACGGCTCCGCTGGAGATCAGGCCTGCTCCGCCCAGAAAACTCATTTTCTCCAGCAGCAGGACAGAAGCTCCGCCCTCGCTGGCGGTAATAGCGGCATTCATTCCAGCCAGACCGCCGCCGATGATTAAAATTTCGGTTTCAAGGACAGTGTCTTCGGAAGATGCAGCCGCTGTAGTTTCCTCTGGCTCAGAAGCGGCAGAAGACTGTGCTTCTGTCTGGGCGGGGGCGCTGCTTCCTTCCGGCGTGGCCTGGGTTTCGCTGCTGCAGCCAGTTACTGTCAGGCAGCCGGCGAGCATCAGTCCGAGGCAGAGGGACAAGACTCGTTTCATTTTCTTTACTTTATGCATCTCTTTTTCCTCCCATTTTGCAGCAGATTCGCTGACAAATTATTCTGTTATAGTTTAACGCAGAGCAGATGAATTGTAAAATCAATATTGTTTATTAAAAGACAAACAGGATTACCAATTGTAATACTACATCTCTTACGATACTTGATTAACCCGGCACTTGATTTCAGAGGAAGGGTATAGTATAATTTATTATCTATTAGTTAGGCTAAACTAACCTAATCAACTAAAGGATAACACATGAAACGCACTATTTGTAAAAGGTTATTGGGAGGAAAATATCTCCGATGAAAAAGAATTGTGAAATAGCAGAGGAAATTCGGCCGTGCCAAACGACGGGAGGCCGCCAGCTCTATCACTTCCGGAACAAAACCGGCCAGGTGCAGATCGCAGAGTATAATGTATTTCCCGGCATATGGCTGACCTTTAAGGATGCGCATATCCGCTCCTTTGAATATCCCACCAACTATCCGGAAAATCTTCTGGAGATTACGCACTGTCGGGAGGGACGCTTGGAATATGAGGCGGGGGAGCGCTTTTTTTATTTGGGGAAAGGGGATCTGTCAATACACCGGAGTGAGGGAAGCCGGGCCACGCTGCACTGCCCGACCCGATGCTACCACGGCCTTTCTTTGATCATTGACCTGGAGGCGGCCCCCTACTGCGCCTCCTGCCTGTTGGCCGATGTGGAGGTGAAGCCGCAGGTCCTGGCGGATAAATTCTGTCCGGAGGGAGGGCATTTCATTATGCGGTCTACGCCGCAGCTGGGGCATATTTTCTCTGAGCTGTATTCCGTCCCCTCCCATATCCGCAGAGGCTATTTCAAAGTCAAAGCCCTGGAGCTATTGCTTTTTTTGGCGGGGGTCGAACCGGCCGCTTCGCAGGAAAAGAGGCAGGCCTGTACACGGGCGCAGCTCTCTTTGGCCAGAGAGGTGCTGGCATATGTACGGGAGCATAAGGGGGAGAGGCTTACTACGCGTCAGCTGGCAGCTCCGTTTCAGGTGTCGGAGGATCAGCTGCGCCGCTGCTTTACCGGCTGAAGCACGGGCGAAAGGCCGTCCGTCTGGGGCCGGCCCATAACGGCGGCTGTGCGGCGGCAGCCATGCAGGAGGAAGGAGGCGGACCAAAATGAAGACCGCAGCTTCCCGCGCCAATGTGCGCAAGCTTCTTGTGATGGGGGCGCTGGTGCTTTTGGCCTGCGCAGCCTATCTGACAGTGGAGGTAAACCCGAAATATTTTTCCTTTGCAATGAGCCTGCGGGTGCCAAAGCTCATCGTCATGCTGATTGCGGCCTTTGCCATCGGCATGGCCTCCCTGGTATTCCAGTCGGTTATCAACAATACCATCGTCACCCCCTGCCTGCTGGGGATGAACTCGCTCTATACCCTTATTCACACGGCGGTGGTTTTCGCAGCGGGATCCGGCAGCATCCAGTCCACCCTCACCCGGATCATGGTTCCCAATGAATATGTCAATCTGTTGGCCACCCTGGTGGCCAGCTTCAGCAATGTCAACGCCAGTATTATTCTGTTTTCCATCGTTGTGCTGGCAGCGATTCTCCTGGCGCTGCGAAGGGATCTGGCCCTTCTCGACGTTTTGACGCTGGGAAAGGCGCAGGCGGTCAACCTGGGCGTAGACTATGACCGCAGCATCCGCCGCCTGCTGCTGGGCGTGACCCTGTGCATTGCCGTAGCCACGGCTGTGGTCGGCCCCATCTCCTTTATGGGCCTGATTATCGCTAATCTTTCACGGCAGCTTTTAAAGACCTACCGGCACAGCCAGCTGATCCTGGGCTCCGTCCTCTTTGGCATGCTGATATTGGTGGCGGGCCAGCTGATTGTGGAGCATGTATACAGCTATTCGGTTCCGATCAGCGTATTTCTCACGGTGGGCGGAGGAATTTATTTCCTCTATCTGCTGCTGACGAGAAGGAAGGTGTGAGAACGATGCAGATAAGAGAACTGACGAAAAAATACGACGGGAAGGCCGTGGTGGACGCCGTCAGCTTTGAAATCCCCAAGGGAAAGGTGCTGTCCCTGATCGGACCCAACGGGGCCGGCAAGTCCACCGTCATGGTAATGATCTCCCGGCTGATCACCAAGGATTCCGGCCTGGTGGATTTCGATGGAAGGGACATCGCCAGATGGAAGAGCAAGGAGCTGGCCAAAAGGCTGGCCATCCTTACGCAGACCAACAATATACAGATGAAGCTCACCGTCCGGGAGCTGGTGGCCTTTGGCCGCTTTCCCTATTCGGGCGGAAGGATAAACGCGGAGGATGAGGCCGTGATTGACCGGGCGGTGGAATACATGGAGCTTCAGGATTTCCAGGATAAATTCATCGATGAGCTGTCCGGCGGTCAGCGCCAGCGGGCCATGATTGCAATGGTCATCGCCCAGGACACGGATTGCGTCCTCCTTGATGAGCCCACCAACAACCTGGACATCTATCACGCCACCAACATGATGAAGATTGTCCGCCGTCTTTGCGACGAGCTGGGCAAGACCGTTATCCTGGTACTGCACGAGATCAATTACGCGGCCTTCTACTCCGATTATATCTGTGCCTTTATGGATGGGAAAATTGCGAAATTCGGCACGGTGGATGAAGTGATTACCAGGGAGACCCTGTCGGAAATCTACAAGGTGGATTTTGAGATTATGGAGATCAAAGGAAAACCTTTGTGCATTTATTATTGAACGCTTCTATTATGGATGGGCAGGGAAGTGCCCTGCCGCAGAATGCAGGATGACAAATTGTGAAAGCAAATACACAGCAGAAGGGAGAATAACCGCTCTGGACATTATGCTGTCCGATCTGGAGAGCGTGCTGGAGTGAGGAAACGGGACCGGCCGCAGCAATTCAAATATTTAATGGGGTTTGAATTGACTTTCTTCCTTCCTTGTAGTATGATTTCAATACATAAACGCGTAAACGCATAAATGCGTCAACGCATGGGCGCACTAAAGCGGAAAAAGAAACGAAAAGGAGGAGGAAAAGTTTGAAACAAAGAAGTAGAGGTAAACCACCAAAAAAGAGTATAGCAAACAAGCCACCCCAGAATTAGGAATTAGCGGGTGGAAACAATTGCAAAATATAAAGAGAGATAATAATGATTACTGGT